>NZ_JBNAGK010000004.1:0-153372 GCF_049803835.1 Tropicibacter sp. S64
GGGAACGCGTGCGGCGCACGCGTGCAGGGGCGCTGCCCCTACGCCCCTGCGGGGCGACCCCGGAGGTATTTGCAAAGAGAAGAAACAGGAGACGCGGGGCGGGATTGTTGCCTGCTTGCAGGCTCCGGGCAATCGTGATCTGCTCCGCGCCAAGACAGGAGTTCCCCGATGTTCCAGACTTTCACCGAGTCCGCCTCGCCGGATACCGGACCCGCCCGCCTTGCGGCGCTGCGCAAGGCCATGCAGGACGCGGGCGTTGACGGGTTTCTCGTGCCGCGGGCGGATGCCTGGCAGGGGGAGTACGTGGCCCCGGCGGATGAACGGCTGTCCTGGCTGACCGGGTTTACCGGCTCGGCGGGCTGGGCCGTGGCCCTGGCGGACCGGGCGGCGGTCTTCGTGGACGGGCGCTACCGGGTGCAGGTGAAGCGGCAGGTGGCGGAGGTCTTCGAGAAGGTCGACTGGCCGGAGACGTCCCTGGCCGACTGGATCAAGGCGGCCCTGCCGGAGGGGCAAACCGGTTTCGATCCCTGGCTGCTGACGGTCGAGCAGAAGCGCGGGCTGGAGGAGAAGGGCGTCGCCCTGCGGCCGGTGGCGAACCTTGTGGATGCGGTGTGGGAGGATCGCCCCGCCCCGCCTCTGGGCAAGGTCTTCGCGCAGCCGGTGGCGCTTTCGGGCGAGGCGCATGAGGCCAAGATCGCGCGGCTGGCCAAGGGCCTCGGCAAGGCGCGGGCGGCGGTCATCACCCTGCCCGACAGCATTGCCTGGCTCCTGAACATCCGCGGCAGCGACATTCCGAAGAACCCGGTGCCGCAGGGGTTTGCCGTCCTGCATGCGGATGCGACGGTGACGCTGTTCATGGCGGAGGAGAAACTGGGGGATGTGCGCGACCATCTCGGCGTCAGCGTCACGATACAGCCGGTGGCGGCGTTCGAAGACGCGTTGAGGGCGCTTCAGGGTCCGGTTCAGATCGACCCGGCGAGCTGTCCCGTTGCTGTCAACGACGCGCTCGAAGGCCGCGAGATCGTCGAGGGGGACGATCCCTGTGTCCTGCCCAAGGCGATGAAGAACGCCACCGAACTGGAGGGCACCCGCGCGGCGCATCTGCGCGATGCGGCGGCGATGGTGCGCTTCCTGTGCTGGCTGGACCGGGAGGCACCGGGAAACCTGACCGAGATCACCGTGGTCAAGCGCCTCGAAGAGGAGCGCCGCGCCACCAACGCCCTGCGCGACATCAGTTTCGACACCATCAGCGGCTCCGGCCCTAATGGCGCCATCGTGCATTACCGCGTGACGGAGGCCACGGACCGGCCCCTGCAAGACGGCGAGTTGCTGCTGGTGGACAGCGGCGGGCAGTATGTGGATGGTACGACGGACATCACCCGCACCATCGCGATCGGCGCTGTGGGCGAGGAAGAGAGGCAGAATTTCACCCGCGTCCTCAAGGGCATGATCGCGATTTCCATGCTGCGTTTCCCGAAGGGCATGACCGGGCAGGACATCGACCCCTTTGCCCGCCATGCGCTCTGGCAGGCGGGGCTCGACTATGGCCATGGCACCGGGCATGGCGTCGGATCGTATCTTTGCGTGCACGAGGGCCCCGCCCGCATCAGCCGCGCCGGGAAGGTTGCCTTCCAGCCCGGCATGATCCTGTCCAACGAGCCGGGGTTCTATCGCGAGGGCGCTTATGGTATCCGCATCGAGAACCTCGTGGTGGTCGAGGCGGCCGCGGCCCTGCCCGGCCAGACGATCCCGCAGCAATACCGCTTCGAGACCCTCACATGGGTACCGATCGACCGCAGGCTGATCGTGCCGGAGATGCTGACCAGTGCGGAGCGCGACTGGATCAACGCCTACCACGCCGAGGTGCGGACCCGCGTTGCGCCTCTGGTCGATGATGTCGCAGGGGCATGGTTGGCAGAGGCATGCGCCGCGATTTGACATTATAGTGTCACAAGAAAGGTGTCTCTGGACCGGAACACCGCGCAATAAAATTATCCCGATTTGGGAGAACAGATGACCATGACACAGGGGGACAGGACGATGAGCAAGATCACGATTACACCGGCAGAGGGCACCTGGGTCGTGCGCGCGGGCGGCGCGGTCATCGGCGAGAGCGCCAACGCCCTGGAACTCACGGAGGGTGATTTGCCCTTCGTGATCTACTTTCCGCGCGGCGACATCGCCATGGCCTTCCTCGACCGGACGACACATGAGACCACCTGCCCGTACAAGGGAACCGCGAGCTACTTCTCGATCATGTCGAAGTCGAAGACCTACACAAACGCGGTGTGGTCCTACGAGAACCCGAACCCGGACGTCGCGGCGATCAAGGATCACCTGGCGTTCTACGTCCAGGAAGGCGTGACAGTGGAGCAGGTCTGAGGACTGCTGCGCGCCCCGGTTGAACACGATACGGGCGGTCTGGCCGGGCCGTCCGTTGCCTTGTCCGGCGCACCGAAGCGACTCTCGCCAACAGCCTCCGGCGGTTGAAATGGGCATCCTTTTTCCCTAGCCTGTGACCCGAGCCATTCTGTCCAGACATTCAAGACCATCCGGAGAGTTTCATGTCCCATTTCGTCCCCATCCTGTCCACCGCCCTCGCCTTTGGCCTCGCGACCCCTGCCTTGGCTGTAACCGTCAACGGCGCTGACCTCGGCACCGCGCCTGGCTTCGGCCTGCCGAATGGCGCGGGAGCTGTCACCGGCACGTCGATGGCCTTCGGCACCGGACCGTTCGAGGACGTGGTGCTGGTCACGCTCGATCTTGGCGGTGCCACCTCCGGCACCATCGCCATGGATCTGACGCGCACGACTAGTGACATGGATGTGACGTTCGGGCTGAGCTACGGCACGGTCTTCGACTGGGTGGGTCTTGCCGATCAGGGACTGCTGCTCAGCAGCCCCGGCCTCGGGACATTCGACGGGACGGGCTATGGCTGGGGCAGTCTCACCACCTCCAATGTCACACCCGTCTTTCCCACCGGCCCCATCGGGACGATCACCTACGCCTTCGACCTCGTCGCGGGCACCTATGACCTGACCTATGGCACGTACACCCTGAACGGCACCTTCAAGCCGGGGTTCGATACTGGCCAGCCGATGACGTTCCTCTTGGGCAAGAACAACGCCAGCGAAGCCATGCAGGTCGACAGCATCAGCTACAGCCTTGGCAGTGCCGAAGTGCCGCTGCCCGCCGGTCTGCCGTTGCTTGCCGGGGCGCTGGCCGGTCTCGCCGTCCTGCGGCGGCGCGCGGTCTAACGCAGCGCCGCCAGCAGCAGCCGCCAGCGTTTGCCGAACTCGCTGAGGGCAAGCGTGCCGTCAGCAACACGGGCAGGATGTCGTGCGGCCTGTGTGAGCAACGCTCTGGTCTGCCATGCAGCCAGTAGCGCGGGTTTACCTGCATCGGGGCGGCCTTTGCGGCGGCCTTCGGCATACCGCGCCAGCCCCCGCTCCGCCAAGGCTGCTATCGTCTCGGGCCTGCCATCTGGCAAAGGCTGCCTTCCCCGCGCCTCCAGGTCCGGGACGGCCCGCAGATACCCGGCGAGGCCCGCCGCCGTGCCAATCCGCCACGCCGCTGCCACGTCCCGAGTGCCAAGGCCCCTTGCCGCCGCCGCCATCAGCCCGCCGCCGGTCTTTTCCAGGTAGTCCCACAGCGCCGGTTCGTCCGCGAAAGGCACGCGTTCCACGTCCAGTCGCCGTGCCTCCACCAGGTCCTGCAACCAGAGCGCCGCCTCTCCATCCAGAACCAGCGCCAGCGGAGTCACCACCTCGTGCCGGCGCACCATGCCGCCGTTGCGGATCTCTTCCAGCGCGTCCCACCACCATTGCAGCCGCATCTGCGCGATCATCGGCTCCTGCGTGAGCCAGGGCGCACGGCTGACCTCGACGTTGAAGGCGTAGATCGGAAAGAGCACCGCCCGCGCCTGAACCGGCGCCGCCATGACGGCGGCGAAGCGCTCCGGGTCGCCCTGTTCGACCAGCTTCGCGCAGGCGATCAGGTCCGGGTTCTCGGCAAAGGGATCGCTCAACGGGGGCGCACCACGGTGAGCGCATAGCCGAATGCCTCGTTGTGCTCCCGCCAGAGCGCGATTTCCGCCTCGGTCTCGTCCAGAACCTGAGCGAGCGCGGCATCGGCCCCCGGCCTGAGTTGTGCCACCTGCGCCTCCAGGGGCCGGTAATAGGCCTCCCAGGACGCGCGGGGCAGCATCTTCTGCGCCACGATCCCGAGGCCCTCGGCCTCCACGATTCCGTTCAGCCGCTCCACGGTGCCAATCGCCGGATACTCGGCCTCCAGCGGTGCGCGAACCTCAGTCGCCGGCTCGGCCACCCGGAACACCAGTTCGGAGAAACAGAGCACGCCGCCCGGCGCCAGCTTGCCGCGCATCAGCTCGAGCCCCTCGCGCAGCCCGAGAAAATACAAGGCCCCGGCGCACCAGATCACGTCGAACGGCCCCTCGGCCTCCCGCATGTCCCCGGTCACCAGCGTCACCCGCGAATCCCGGCCCCAGCGCCGCGCGGCCTGCTCCACGAAGGGCGCATGCGCTTCCACCGCCGTCACATGCCCGCCGGGCGCCGTGGCCAGCAGCAGCGCCTGGATGTCCGCCCCCGGCCCCGCGCCCGCGTCCAACACCCGCGCCCCGGGCTTCACCCCGGCCGCGCCAAGTGCCCAGGCCACGTCCTCGGGCCGCCCCGGCCCTTCGCGCGGCAGGTCCTTGTGCACCTCGAAAAACGCCGATCTGTCCATGCCGTCCGCTCCCTCAGGCCGCCACCGTTCCGGCATCGCGGACCAGCTTCCAGCGCACCGCGTCGAGCAGCGCCTCGAAACTGGCGTCGACGATGTTCGGGCTGACGCCCACAGTCGACCAGCGCCGACCGAGACTGTCCTCGCTGTCGATGGTCACCCGCGTGACGGCCTCGGTGCCACCCTGCGTGATCCGCACCTTGAAATCCACCAGCCGCATGTCGTCGATCAGTGCCTGATAGCGCCCGAGATCCTTCGCCAGCGCCTTCGACAGGGCGTTGACCGGGCCGCGGTCGCAACCCTCCTCATCCATGGACTCCGACACTGACAGCTTCTTCTCGCCGTCGATCTTCACCACGACCACCGCCTCGGACAGGCTGACCATGCGATTGTATTTGTTCTTGCGCCGCTCCACCGTCACCCGGTAGCGCTTCACCTCGAAGAACTCCGGCAGCACGCCCAATTCATCCCGCGCCAGCAGCTCGAAACTCGCCTGCGCGGTGTCGTAGGAATAGCCCTCCGACTCCCGCTCCTTCACCCGCTCCAGAATGCGGGCCAGAGCCGGATCGCGCTTGTCCACCTCCAGCCCGGCATCGGAGAGACGGCGGCGCAGGTTCGATTGCCCAGCCTGGTTGGACATCGGGATGATGCGCTCGTTGCCGACGCGCTTCGGCTCCACATGCTCGTAGGTGGACGGGTCTTTCAGGATGGCGCTGGCATGCAGCCCCGCCTTGTGCGCAAAGGCCGAGGCCCCGACATAGGGCGCCTGCTTCATCGGCACCCGGTTCAGGATATCGTCGAGCATCCGCGCCACCCGCGTCAACCCGGTCAGCGCCTCCTTGCTCACTCCGGTCTCGAAACGGCTCGCGAAGGGCTCCTTGAGCAGCAAGGTCGGGATCAGCGATGTCAGATTGGCATTGCCGCAGCGCTCGCCAAGCCCGTTCAGCGTCCCCTGCACCTGCCGCGCCCCGGCCAGAACCGCGGCCAGAGACCCGGCTACGGCGTTTTCGGTGTCATTGTGCGTATGGATCCCCAATCGTGCACCATCGACCCCGGATTCGATGACTTCGTGCACGATCTGCCCGATTTCATGCGGCAAAGTCCCACCGTTGGTGTCACAGAGCACCACCCACCGCGCCCCGGCGTCGAGCGCGGTCTTGAGGCACTCCAGAGCGTAACCGGGATTGTCCTTGTAGCCGTCGAAGAAATGCTCCGCATCGAACAGCGCCTCGCGGCCGGAGGCCACCAGATGTGCCATACTGGCGCGGATGTTCTCGAGGTTCTCTTCGAGCGACACGCCAAGCGCCTTGGTCACATGGTAGTCATGCGATTTGCCCACCAGACAGACCGCCCCGGTCCCGGCATTCAGGACAGCGGCCAGCACGTCGTCGTTCTCCGCCGAGCGCCCCGCGCGTTTGGTCATTCCGAAGGCCGTCAACGCGGCTTTCGTCTGCGGCACCGCCTCGAAGAAGGCCGAATCCGTCGGGTTCGCCCCGGGCCAGCCGCCCTCTATGTAGTCGACGCCAAGCGCGTCCAACGCCGCCGCGATCCGCAGCTTCTCATTGGTCGAGAACTGCACACCTTGCGTCTGCTGCCCGTCGCGCAGGGTCGTGTCATAGAGATACAGCCGCTCCCGTGTCATTGTTCAGCCTCTCTTTGGCGCTCGATTTTCGACAACGCGTCGCTATCGAAAGTTTCGGTCGGTTCGAGTGAGACGCCTTCCTTGGACATGCGCACTTCGACACCCGCCGCAATGAGCGCCGATTTCATGGAATCTACGCCAGAGAAATCCTTGGTTTGCATGGCCCGCACACGCATCGCCTGCAGGTTTTTCTCAAGCGTTTTCAAGACAAACATATCGCCGCCGTCAGCAGGACGGTCATTTTCCCAGCCGGAAAGACTATCGGTCAGAAGGCCGAGAAGCTTGGCGGAACTCAGCAACGAAACGAAATCTCCTGAATTCGACAAATTGTGTAGCTCAGCAATCGCTCCATGCGTGTTCAGGTCATCGGCCAACGCCGCGACCACGCCAGCATGCGGTGCGGTCGTGGGAAGACCACGGGTTTGTGCCCGCCACTTCTGCAAAGTCTTTTTCGCCTCCCGCGCCTTTTCCGCCGTCCAGTCCATCGGCTTGCGGTAATGCGTGGAGAGCATGACGAACCGGATCACCTCCCCCGGCACGCCCTGATCCAGCAGGTCGCGCACGGTGAAGAAGTTGCCGAGCGATTTGGACATCTTCTTGCCCTCGACCTGCAACATCTCGTTGTGCAGCCAGACATTCGCCATGACATCGGAGTGGTTCGCGCAGCAGCTCTGCGCGATCTCGTTCTCATGGTGCGGGAAGGACAGATCATTGCCGCCGCCATGGATGTCAAAGACATGAGGACGGCTCAGGGCGGCCTCGGACAGACGCCCCTCTTCAAGCGGCTTCTTCCAGAGCAGATCGTCCGCCATCGCCGAGCACTCGATATGCCAGCCCGGCCGCCCCCGGCCCCAGGGACTGTCCCAACCGGGCAAATCGTCCGAAGATGGCTTCCACAGCACGAAATCCATCGGATCGCGCTTGTAGGGCGCGACCTCGACCCGCGCCCCGGCGATCATGTCCTCCACGGACCGCCCCGAGAGCCGCCCGTAACCGTCGTAACTGCCGACGGAAAACAGTACGTGCCCCTCAGCGGCATAGGCGTGACCCGCCGCGATCAGCCCCTCGATCATCGCCACCATCTGCGGGATGAACTGCGTCGCGCGCGGCATGTGGGTCGGCTCCATCACCCCGACTGCAGCCATGTCGTCGAGATACCACTGGGTCGTCTCCGCCGTGATCTCGCCAATCGACCGCCCCGACTCCGCCGCCCGCGCGTTGATCTTGTCATCTACGTCGGTGAAATTGCGCACATAGGTCACATGATCCGCGCCATAGACCTGCCGCAGCAGCCGGAACAGCACGTCAAAGACAATCGCGGGCCGCGCATTGCCAAGGTGTGCCCGGTCATAGACCGTCGGCCCGCAGACATACATCCGCACGTTTTTCTCGTCCAAAGGCTCGAACCGCTCCTTGCGGCGGGTCATCGAATTGGTGAGACGGATTTCCATGGCGCGCTCCGGCATAGGGTCGCGGCGGGCTTAGCAACTTCACAAAAGGATTGGAATAGAAGAGCGGCCCGCCGACAGATGTCAGTGGGGAATGCAGCAGATCGTAATGATGCGCAGGCTCTTCATGGGATCGCGGATAGCACGAAACCCGCGCCCCGGGAAGCCGCTTTCGCGGGGGTCTTCCCCTTGACCCACGGCCGCGCCGCTCGCATCCTTCCGGGCATGACCCGCGCCATCGTCAACGCCCTCTGCCAGCCCCTGCCCGGCGCCGAAGTCTCGGACCCCTGGGGCGGCGGGCACGACGCCTGGAAGGTCGGCGGCAAGATGTTCGCCTGCATTGGCGCGGTGCAGAAAGGGGTCTCGGTCAAGACCCCTTCCATCGAAGATGCCGAACTCCTGATCGACATGGGCCGCGCCCTCAAGGCCCCCTATTTCCACCGCTCCTGGGTATTGCTGGACTGGGACGCGATCCCCGAAGACGAACTCCGGGACCGTATCAGCACCTCCTATGACCTGATCTTCGCCAGCCTGCCGAAAAAGACGCAAAAGGCCATCACCGAAGCATGACTCCGCTCGCCCTGCGCCCGCTTGCCCGAGACACGCCACTGGATCGGCTTGGATCGGCTCGGGGCGAGAGCGGACCTTGGCCGGCCGTCACCCCAGCGACCCTCCCCGAGGGGCAAGAAAATTTTGTCGGGGCAAAATTTTGTCGGGGCTTTGCCCCGCCCTTCGGGCTCCCCAAGGGTATTTGGAGACCAAAGAAGCGCCCCCCACGCCGATGTCTCCGGCGGTTCGCGCAACGCGTTCGGACGGAAGACCACCACACCAGGGCGATGGTCCTGTCTCATCCGGCGCGTTGGCTGGAGGGTGGGCCGCTGAACCGCAGGTTCAGTCGGGGCGCCCGGAAGCCGCGCCGCTACTGGCCTTCCAGCTTCCGGTAGGCCGCCACATTGGCGTTATGCTCTTCCAGCGTCTCGGCGAAGTTGTGCCCGTCTCGCGGGTCCAGCGTCTTCGCCACGAAGTAGATGTAGTCCGTATTCGCCGGGTTCAGTGCCGCCTCGATGCTCGCCCGCCCGGGGTTTGCGATCGGAGTCGGCGGCAGGCCGTTGATGACGTAGGTGTTCCACGGTGTCTCGCGCCGCAGTTCCGACGCCCGCAGCCCCCGGCCCAGCACGCCCTCGCCCTTGGTCAGGCCGTAGATCACCGTCGGGTCGGTCTGCAGCCGCATGCCGCGCTCCAGACGGTTCACGAACACCGACGCCACGTCGAAGCGCTCGTCCGGCCCGCCGGTTTCCTTCTCGATGATGGAGGCAAGGATCAGCGCCTCCTCCGGCGTGTCCAGCGGCAGACCGTCCGCGCGATCCTGCCACGCTTGCGCGAGTATCAACTCCTGCGCCTCCTGCATCCGCTGGATCACGCTCGCCCGGGTGTCCCCAGGCACGATCTCGTAGCTGTCGGGTGCGAGGCTGCCCTCGGGCGGAACCTCCACCGTGCCCTCGAGCACGTCGATCTGCCCAAGCTCCTGCACCACCTGCCAGCTCGTCACGCCCTCGGCCAGCGCCACGCGATAGCGCGTATCCCGCTTCTCGCGCACCTGCGCATAGGCCAGCGGAATGTCGCCCTCGCCGGGGGTGAATTCGGCCTTCTCCTCGTAGCGCCCGGTTGCCGGGTCGATCTCGCGCACCTGCACCTGCGCGCGCACGATGCCGATCCGGTAGACCACCTCCGTGCCGCAGGTGCTCGCGCCGCCCTTGGTCACGATGTCAACGATATCCGCCATGCTCGCGCCATCCGGCACGAGGTAGCTGCCCGCCTTGAGCGATTGCGTCCGATCGGTGTAATCCGCCCCCAGCCGCAGCATCATCGCGCTGGAGACCGCCCCGCGCGAGGCAAGATCCTCGGACACCCGCTTCATGGTGCTGCCGCGCGGCACCTCGAGGCAGATCGCCTGATCCAGCGGACCCTCCGCCCGGTATTCGCGCTGCGCCCAGAGCAGCACCCCGCCGAGCAGGAAGAAGGCGACGACCATGAAGGTCAGCGCGTTCGACGCGATGTTCCGCCACATGGGCTCAGCTCACCTTGCCGAAGATCACCGAGGCGTTGGTGCCGCCGAAACCGAAGCTGTTCGACAGCGCGTAGTCGATCCGGCGTTCGCGCTTGGTGTTCGGCGCGAGGTCCAGCTTCGGCGCAACCGCCGGGTTGTCGAGGTTGATCGTCGGCGGCGCGACCTGGTCCCGGATTGCGAGGATCGAGAAGATCGCCTCGATCGCCCCCGCCGCACCGAGCAGATGCCCGGTGGCGGATTTGGTGGAGGACATGGTCGCCTTCGCCGCATGATCGCCCAGCAGCCGCTCAACCGCGCCAAGCTCGATGGTGTCGGCCATGGTCGAGGTGCCATGCGCGTTGATGTAGTCGATCTGGCTCGCATCCAGCCCGGCGTCCTTCAACGCCGCCCGCATCGAGCGCTCACCGCCCTCGCCTGTCTCGGACGGCGCGGTGATGTGGTAGGCGTCGCCCGTGAGGCCGTAGCCGCAAACCTCGGCGTAAATCTTCGCGCCCCGCGCCTTGGCGTGTTCGTATTCTTCCAGTACGACAACGCCTGCGCCCTCGCCCATGACAAACCCGTCGCGGTCCGCGTCATAGGGGCGGCTGGCCTTGGTCGGCTCGTCGCCGCGCTTGGTGCTGAGCGCCTTGCAGGCGTTGAAGCCCGCGATGCCGATCTCCGAAATCGCCGCCTCCGCGCCGCCCGCCAGCATCACGTCCGCATCGCCATACTTGATCAGCCGCGCCGCGTCGCCGATGGCATGGGCGCCGGTCGAACAGGCGGTGACAACCGCGTGGTTCGGGCCCTTGAAGCCGTATTTGATCGAAACGTTGCCCGAGATCAGGTTGATCAGCGCACCGGGAATGAAGAAGGGAGACACCCGGCGCGGGCCCTTCTCCTTGATCAGGATCGCGGTCTCGGCAATCGAGTTGAGGCCGCCGATGCCGGAGCCGATCATCACGCCGGTGCGCAGGCGATCCTCTTCGCTTTCGGGCATCCAGCCGGCATCCTTCACCGCCTGCGCCGCGGCGGCCATGCCGAACATGATGAACTCGTCGACCTTCCTCTGTTCCTTCTTGTCGAGGTAGTCGTCCGGGTTGAACGTCCCGTCCGTCCCGTCGCCATACGGCACTTCGCAGGCGTAGGTGGTGGCAAGATGGCTGGCATCGAACTTGGTGATGGTCCCGGCCCCGGACTGCCCGTCGAGCAGACGGCTCCACGTCTCCTCCACCCCGCTTGCGAGCGGTGTGACCAGTCCCAGTCCTGTAACGACAACCCTGCGCGCCATGGCTCTGCCCTTCTTGGTGTATCCTTTTGGTGCCTATAGCCTGTCGGGGGCTCGGGGGGCAAGGGTGCGGGTGTTTGGAGCGGCGGGAGGGTGCCGGGAGCATTGTGATGACAGGACACGCCGAGTTGCGGCGAGACAAGCCGATCCTGTCCCACAGTAACCTGCTTCAGACCGCGCTCAACGCCGCCGACGCACGATCCCGAGCACCATCAAGGCGCCAATCAGCAACGCTCCGCCTGCCGGGATAGGTACCTCCGCCGCGCCGGGTACGGCCAGCCCGCCGAACGTGGTCGAGAAGCTGCGGCCTTCCACCGTGTCAAATCCGAAAACCGTCAGGATGCCGGTGTTCGACCACGTCGATGCGTCGGTTTTGAGCGAGAGCAGGTAGCTGCTGTCCGAGGGCACACCGAACAGGCCGGAAACGGCAATCGGATCAAAGGCAAAGGTCAACACGTTGCCATCCCCGGACCGGCTGACCGAGGTCAGCCCCCGGTTCCCCGTCGAATCCGTCCGATAATCCACGTCCAGCGAAAAGAGCCCATAGCTGGCAAAGCCGCTCAGGCTCATCCCGGTGATCTGGATGCCGCTGGGCTGGTAGGTGCTGCTCAACTCGCGCAACTGATACGCGAGAATGATATTGCCGGTCAGGTTCGAGGCAATCGCACGGTTCTGGACGTTGCCAAGGACATCCAGGAACGCGGGAGTCGGACTCTGAGCCTGAAAAGGCAACAGTTCTTCCTGCACCACTCCCCCCGCCAATTCCGGATCGGCGAGTGATGTTATGCCCGTGGGAAACACCGTTCCACCGGGCGCAAGAACCGCCGCGTCGAGCGGCAAGGCGCAGGTCATGATAAGGGCCGAAAGGCCGAAAAGTCTGGAAAGGGACATGGGCATGAAAGGGTCCTTGCGCAAAGTGAACCGGCTCACGGTATCACAACAGGGAAATTTCACTCATGAATTGCGCGCCGCTCGGCGGGTTTCCGCGTTTGGACAGCTACCCGACGGCCTGAGCAATGTTTCAAGCCCACCTCTCCCCCAAATCCCCCTTCGCCCGCTCGATCCAATGCTCCCGCAGCCAGTCACACGGCTTCGAGTGCCGAATGAACGACCCGTTCCACCCCTCCAAAGCATCCGTCATCTTCGGACGCCCATGAAAACACACCACTTTCGCCGCCTCGGGCAGCCGTGGCGGATGCACCCAGTTCCCCGGAAACGGGTTGCAGTCGTATTTGAACGAGACCACCCACTCCCCCGGGATATAGGTAAAACACCCCCGGTCCATCGCCTTGTGCGAGGTATAGCGCTGCTCCGAACCCCGCGCCTTTTCCACCTCCGCATAGGCATTCGCCGCGAGGTCCTCGTACAAGAACCCGTGCAAAGAAGGATCAAACCGGAAGACCGAGCCATGCCCCGTGGGGCGGCCCTTGCGCTTTTCCGTCCAGTCGTGGCGCATCGCCACCGTGCCCGGTGCGAGGTCCACGATCTCGTCCAGCGATCCGGTAATCACCACATCGAGATCGAACCCCAGAACCGGCCCAACCAGATCCGGCACCAGCCCGGGGCGAAAGAGTGAAACCTTGCGCATCGCACCCTGCCGGTTCGCCACCGCCAGCGCCTCCGCCATCGGTTTCGCAAAAGGCTCCACCGGCAGGTCAAGCACTTCGACGTCCGGATGCAGCCCCTCCGCATGTTCCGTCATGCACAGGAACCGCACGGGACGGCCCATGTTGCGCCGCACGCCGGAGTAGAGGCGGTTGACGTATTCGGGGCCAAAGAGGGTGCCCCATTTGATGCACATGATGTTGACGGGATCGCTCATGGCTGCTCTCTACTGCGCAGGATGTGCCATGACCAGTGGAAAGACCGATGAAACAGCTGCTCATTGCCTTGCTGATCGTTGCCTCGCCTGCCTCGGCGGAAGACATGACGTTTGAAGAGTTCATGACCGGCGGGTTGCATTTCACGGAAGAGTTGACCGAAGGCGCCGCGTTCTTTCGCAGTCTGCCGGTGGAGATGCAAAAGAAGATTCTGGTTGGCCTCGGTGCGCGACTTGTTGTTCTTGGCGATCAGCGCCTGTTTCTCGAAAGTGGTATCGTGACACTGGCACGAAGAGCCTTGATGGATCTGCGGTTCCCGGAACTGGACCCCGACAACAGCGCAATTTCCTACCGCATCTGGCGGGAAACGCGGCAACTTGGAGAGCCCGACGCCTATAGAGGCGCGCTTGTGGGTTTTGGCCGCTTTGGCCGTGACCACATCGGGTTGGAGGCCGCCGCTTAAGGGTTCTTTGGCAAGCCCACTGCGGCACTCGACGATTTTGAGTTGGCCTAGTGCCTCGGGCACGCCCCAGATGTCTATTCCCGTCTTGCCCGGCCAGGACACGAACCGGGTAATATTGAGCGACGAATAGGAAACGTCTGGGAAAAGTGGATTAGCGATGGTTTGGTCAAGGCCGCAGCGGGTGTCAGCGCTGTGGACAGGCTGACCGCAGAAACCCTCGCCCTGCAAACCCTCGACGAATAACCCGCCCCTTGCACCACTGCCATCGCCCCTCTATCCTGCCTCGGCAATCGAACGCCGGAGATTTGATGGAGCTTGCCTCAATCCTCCGGGCCGCCCGCCACAGGGCATGAGGCCCGAGACCCCTGCACACCCCGCCAATCGCGGGGCCTTTTGCCATGTCTCAACGGGATTGATCCATTGACAGCTTCCACACTGACCGACCTCGGATGGTCGGATTTCTTCGCAAGCCAGCTTGCCCCCGCCGAAACCCTGCTCACCCCCGCCCGCGTCACCGAAGTCCAGCGCGACCGCATCCGCGTGCTGACCACGGACGGGCCGCTCCGTCTCATCCCCACCGAGGCGGCGGGGAATTATGCCGTGGGCGACTGGGTGCTGACCGACGGCACGCAGGCGCTGCGCATCCTCGACGCGAAAACCGCGCTGACCCGCAAGGCCGCGGGCCATGTCGCCTACACCCAGCGCATCGCCGCCAATGTCGACACGCTCGGCATCGTCTCCAGCTGCAACGACGACTTCAACCTCGCCCGGATCGAGCGCTATCTGGCACTCGCCGCCACCGCCGGGTGCCAGCCGCTGATCCTGCTGACCAAGCCGGACAAGTCCGACGATCCGCAACGGTACGTCGACGACGCGCGGACGCTTGGGGACGTCACCGTGCTGGCGCTCAATGCCAAGGAAGAGGCGGAGACGGCGCAGTTGACGCCCTATGCCTCCGACGGCCGCACCCTCGCCCTGCTCGGCTCGTCGGGCGTCGGAAAGACCACCCTGCGCAACCGTCTCACCGGCGAGAGTGCGGCGACGCAGGCGATCCGCGAGGACGACAGCAAGGGGCGGCATACGACGACACACCGCAGCCTTGTCCCGACGCTGACCGGCGGCTGGCTGATCGACACACCGGGGATGCGCGAGTTGCAGCTGGCGGACATGGCGGATGGCATCGAGGAGGTCTTCGACGACCTGCTGGTGCTGGCGGGCCAATGCAAGTTCCGCAACTGCGAGCACGGAGGTGAGCCGGGCTGCGCGGTGCAGGCGGCCATCGCCGACGGCACGCTCGATGCGGCACGGCTCGACCGTTGGCGGAAGCTGGAGGCGGAGGATGCGCGCAACACCGCCTCCATCGCGCGACAGCGGGCCCGGGGCAAGGCCTTTGCCAAGATGGTCAAGAACGCGAAGAAGGCGAAGCGCGGGAAGTAAGGGGGAACGCCCCTGCGGGCCGTCCTCCCACGGCTCTGACGAGCCTCCCTCCGCGGTATTTGCAGACCAAAGAAGACAGGGGCGCACCCCCGTGGGCTTGGGTTGCGGGACGGTGGGAGGGACGACTGGTCCCGCAGGGCCGGGAGCGCCTCCGCCGTTCCGGGCTCAGGCCGGCATCCGGCGCTCGACGATTTCCGCCCACCATGAGCACCCTGCGGGGATGGCCTCGTCGTTGAAGTTGTACTCCGGGTGATGAACCGGCGCGGTATCGCCATTGCCGACGAGGATATAGGCGCCCGGCCGTTCCTCCAGCATATAGGCGAAATCCTCACCGCCCATGACCAGGGGCGCCTCGGCGCATTGCCCGGAAATCGACCGCGCCACGTCCGCTGCAAACTCCGTCTGCTCCTCGGAGTTCACCATCACCGGGTAACCGTGGTAGTAGCGCACATCCGCCGTCCCGCCAAAGGTCGCCGCCACCCCGGCGCAGATCGCTGTCAGCCGTTCCTCTGCCAGCTTGCGCATCTCGGCCGACTGCGTCCGGACCGTCCCCTTGATATGCACCCGCTGCGGGATCACGTTGAACGCCTTCGACGAGGTCTCGAAGGACGTGACCGAGACCACCAGCGGGTCCACCGGATCGGCATTCCGGCTGGCGATCGTCTGCAGGGCGAGCACCAGCTGCGCCGCCATCACCGTCGTGTCCACCGTCTCCTGCGGTTTCGCCGCATGGCCGCCCTTGCCTTCCAGAAAGACCTCGAACTGGTCCGTCGCGGCAAAGAACGCGCCGGGCCGTATGGCGAAAGACCCCACCGGCACGCCCGGCCAGTTGTGCATGCCATAGACCTCCTGGATGCCCCAGCGCTCCATCAGCCCGTCCTCGCACATCTCCCGGCCGCCGCCGCCGCCCTCCTCGGCAGGCTGGAAGATCACCACCACGGTGCCGTCAAAATTCCGCGTCTCCGCCAGGTACCGCGCCGCCCCCAGCAGCATCGCCGTGTGGCCGTCATGGCCGCAGGCGTGCATCGCCCCGTCGGTCCTGGACGCATAGTCCACCCCGGTCTGTTCGTGGATCGGCAGCGCATCCATGTCGGCGCGCAGGCCGATCACCTTGCCACTCTTGTCCGACTTGCCCTTGATCACGCCGACCACCCCGGTCCGCCCGATCCCCTCCGTCACCGCGTCACAGCCGAAGGCACGCAGCTTCTCGGCCACCAATGCGCTTGTGCGGTGCGTCTCGAACAGGATCTCAGGATGCGCGTGCAGGTCCCGGCGCCAGGCGGTGATGTCATCGTGCAACTCGGCAAAGCGGTTCTTGACGGGCATGGGGTGCTCCTCGGTCTGGCGTGGAATTTGATCAAACCCTGCCATCGGCGCAGGCGGGCTGCAAGGTGTGTCGCGCGGCGGCGGCCTGTGCCGCAAGCGGTTGCCCTATGCCACGAACGCGCCGGATTAACGGATCACGACGCAGCGTCACGGGCCAAATGGCCATGGTATCGATACCATGGACAGGACCGAGTATCAAATCTGTACGAAACTCGGACAGAATCGTACCAAACGCCGCCGATTTTGCAGGGGACGGAGGCTGCCGTTGTCTCGCAATTGTGGACGCCAGGAAAACGACCACACCATCTTGTGCGGTTTTCGCTTTCCGACCGCGTTAACCCCAGCGTCCGGACTGTTTACGATTGGCCATGATCGCGAAGGCCAACGCGTCACAGGTTCGGCCCCCGCACCAGTTTCGAGCCATCGCGGAACCGCGTGATCCGGAACCGGCTCAAGTCATGCCCCGGGTCCTTGCCCGCTGCGAGATCCGCTGCAATGCGCCCGAAGGCCGGTCCGATGCCGAAGCCATGGCCGCACATGCCGGTCACCACGATCAGCCCCGGCAGGGTCGGTTCCTCGTCCACGACAGGCACCACGTCGGGCAGAACGTCGATCAGTCCGGCCCATTCCGCCGCGCTCTGCACTTTGCGGACTGCCGGGTAAATCGCTTCGAAGCCGGTTTTCAACTCCTTGATTTTCTTTGCATTCGGGGCCGGGTCCAGAACCCGCATCCGCTCGAACGGGCTCTGCTCGCCGTCGGCCCAGTGCCGCTTCGTCGAGACCGCATCGGGCCAGTCCTTGGGCGCCGGACCGCGCAGCGCCACGTCGAATTCGCCCGACAGTGCCAGCGGCAGGTAGCGCCGCAGATGCCGCACCGCATCCGGCCCGACGAAAAGCTCCGCAAAGGCAGCCGGAGCCAGCGTATAGCCACCATCCGTCCGAGGCCGGAACGCCATCCGGTCATCGACCGCAGCGGTGCTCACAACCTGTGGCAGGGGTTTGGAGGCCATGACCGTAGATCGGACCGAAAGCTGTGGAATATCAACGCCATGACGTCGCAGAAACAGGCTCGACCAAGCCCCGCCTGCCAGCACCACGCGCCCTGCCTTGACCAGTCCTTCCTCGCTGATGACGCCGGTCACGCGACCATCCCGAACCTGCAAACCCCGCACCGCGCAGCGCTCCCGGATCAGCGCCCCCTCCGCACGCGCCAGCCGCGCCAGTTCCGGCACGGCGACCCAGGGTTCGCCCTTCATGTCGGTGGGCGTGTGCAAGGCCCCGATCCAGGGCGCGCCGGGCTGCCCAAGGAGAGACAAGGTTTCCTTCTTATTCAATATCTTGGACGACACACCTAAAGTAGACGCCTCTGCAAGCCAGTCCGCGAAGGCGGCCATCTCGCGCTCGGTTCGGGCAAGGTATGTCACCCCCACTTGCCGCACCCCGAGGCGCCCCTCGCACATGCGGTCCAGGTCTTGCCAAAGATCCTGCGATTCCAGTGCGATAGGCACTTCGGCCAGGTCACGACCCTGCACCCGGATCCAGCCCCAGTTGCGGCTCGACTGTTCCGCCGCCACGCGGCCCTTCTCCAGAACCAGCACGGACATCCCTTGCCGCGCCGCGTAGAGGGCCGTGCAAATGCCGATCACGCCGCCGCCTATCACAACAAGATCAACGGTTTGCGGCAGGGAGCTCATATGCTCCACCGGCCCGTCGTCGCGGATCGGAAAGGTCACGCCAGTGTCTCCACGAGCCGCTCCATGAACCGCTGCCCTTCGGCGAATTGCTCCAGCGTGATGTACTCGTCCGGTTGGTGCGCCACCGCGATGCTGCCCGGCCCGCAGACCACGACGGCATAGCCGGCTGCTTGGAAATGGCTGGCTTCCGTGCCGTAACTCACGAAATTCTCGGAATTATCGCCGGTCAGTTGCCGAACCAGTGCCTCCGCGCTGTTGGTCCCGGTCGGCGCGAAGGGTGGCAGGCTCGAGCGTTCGGTCACCTCGATCCATGCCTCGGGCCGGATCACCTTCATGTCCGCCTCCAACGCCTTGATCTTGCATAAGAACGCTTCTCTCCAAACCTGGGGATCGTCACCGGGCACGATACGAAAGCTGAACCCGAATTCACAGTCCTTCGCCGTTATGTTATGCGCGGTGCCGCCGTTAATCATTCCGACGTGTAGGTTCGTATAAGGCGGATCGAAAAACCGTGATATTCCAGTCGGTTCCGCTGCCATTTGTGCCGCGTTCACCTGGTTGGCCCAATCAATCAATTTCGCCCCCCACATCACCGCACTCACGCCGGTATGAAGCATCGACGAATGGACCTCGAAGCCGTGCACATGCACCCAGAACACGATGCCGCCCTTGTGCCCCGTCACCGCCTTCATCATGGTCGGCTCGCCAACAATCACATCGCTGGCTTTTGGCAAGGTTTCCATAGCCTTGATCAGATCACGCACGCCAATCACGCCCACTTCCTCGTCATAGCTCAAAGCTATCTGTAGGGGCCGCTGAACGCCCTTGTAGCGTGCTTCGACCAGCGCCCAGATGGCCAGCGCATCGAAACCTTTCATGTCGGTCGCTCCGCGCCCGTAAAGCCGACCGTCCCGCTCGGTCAGGGTAAACGGATCACTGGTCCAGGCCTGCCCGTCGACAGGCACCACGTCCGTATGACCGGAGAGCACCACGCCGCCCTCGTCCGGCGGGCCAACATGCGCAAAAAGTGCAGCCTTTTCCTCGCCTTGCTTGAATGTCTTGAAGCACTCGATACCGTGCCCGACCAGGTAGGACTCAACCCAGTCGATCAAGGGAAGATTGCTGTCGCGGCTCACCGAGGGAAAGCCGATCAGGCGTTCGAGGATTTCGCGCGGCGAAAGGCGGTCCATCGTTCAGTACCCGCTGTCCGTAACCAGCACGCGGTGCCCCGGTGTGATCTCGCGGTATTCGGAGCGCGCAGGCTGATAATCCACCGGATGGATAGGAGAGGGAATTGGCTTGAAATTCAAATCCTTCTCGGACTTTCTTTGAGTCGGGTCCGCAATCGGCACGGCCTTCATGAGCGCCTGGGTATACGGATGCTGCGGGTTCTCGAAGACCGCCTGCCGAGGACCGATCTCCACGATCCGGCCAAGGTACATGACCCCGACCATATGGCTGACGCGTTCCACGACTGCCATGTCGTGGCTGATGAAAAGGTAAGACAGGCCGAGGTCGGCCTGCAGTTCCATCATCAGGTTGACCACCTGTGCCTGCACAGACACGTCCAGCGCGCTGACCGCCTCGTCGGCCACGATCAGTTTCGGCCGGAGCGCCAAAGCGCGGGCGATTGCAATACGTTGGCGCTGGCCACCGGAGAGTTCGTGCGGATAGCGGCGCATGAAGCTGCGCGGCAGTTCCACCCGGTCGAAGAGCTGCGCCACATGGTCCATCACCGCACTGCCGGTCTCGATGCGGTAGTTGTGGATCGGCTCCGCCACCTGGTCGGCCAACTGCAACTGCGGATTGAGCGAGGCGAAGGGGTCCTGGAAGATCATCTGCATTTCCCGCCGTTCCTCGCGCAGTTTCGCGGGCGACAGGGCCATCACGTCCACGCCGTCGAGCACCACGCTCCCGGCGACCGGTTCCACCAGCCGCAGGATCGAGCGGCCAGCGCTGGATTTACCGCAACCGGACTCGCCGACAAGGCTCAGGGTCTGGCCCTTGTTGATCCGGAATGACACGTCCTCCACGGCGTGCACGTTGGAAATGTGCCGCCGGAAGAACCCGCCACGAACCGGAAACCGCGTTGTAAGCCCTTGAACATCCAAGAGGACCGTGTCCTGCCCGGCAATCGGCTTGACGAGGCTCGCATCCGCGCCCAGCAGCTTCATCGGCTCCGGCAGTGCCTTGCCGGTCATCTCGCCAAGCTTCGGCACGGCAGCCAGCAGCGCCTGCGTATAGGGATGCTGCGGCGATTCGAAAATCTGCCGCACCGGCCCCTCCTCGACCTTGTTGCCGCGGAACATGACCACCACGCGGTCCGCCATCTGGGCCACGACGGCCATATCGTGGGTGATGAACATCACCGCGGTTCCCGTCTCGCGTTTCAACCTGTCGATGAGTGCGAGGATTTCCGCCTGAATCGTCACGTCGAGGGCTGTCGTCGGCTCGTCCGCGATCAACAGGCGCGGCTCACAGGCGAGGGCCATGGCGATCACCACCCGCTGGCGCATGCCCCCTGACAACTCGTGCGGGTATTGCTTCAAACGCCGCTCCGGTTCGGGGATGCGGACCTGCCGCAGCAGATCCAGCGCCCGCTCCTGCGCCTGCTTCTGCGAGAGCCCCTTGTGCACCCGAAGCCCCTCCGTCAACTGGCGTCCAACGGTGAAGACGGGGTTCAAGGCCGTCATAGGCTCTTGAAAAATCATGCCGATTTCGTTGCCACGGATGGTGCGCATAAGGCTGTCACCCGCCGTGGCAAGGTCGATCTCGCCGCCCTCGCGCCGATCGAACAGCAGCCGTCCACGGGCGATTTCGCCGCCGCCGTACTCCACCAGACGCATCAGCGACAGCGACGACACGGATTTACCCGAGCCGGATTCCCCCACGACGCAGACCGTCTCGCCGGGGCCGATCTCGAAGGAGATGTCCTCGACACCGACCACCGGTCCGGACTTGGTCTGAAATTCCACCCGGAGGTTTTCGATCCGGGCGATCGGCGCGGCCTGGGTATCATCGAGCATGGCGGGTCTCCCGTTCGGTTCTCCTGACGGTAAGGCCATGTTTTCAGCAGTGTCAAACCCCGCCTTGATTAACCCCAAGGCAATGCTTGCAATTTGCGCAAATCCTGTTTCGATGGGGGTAGTGTGGGGATGCGCAGGTGACTTGGGTTTCGGACGTCTACGGCTTGGCCCGGATGAGACCGAAGCGCCGAAACTGTCATCCATCCCCATGAAAAAAATAGATTTCCGGGCCAACCCCGGACCAACAAGGAGAGTGAGATGAAACTCAGGACACTGCTGCTCGGGGCCGCTGCCTCCATGGCTTTCGCCCCCGCCGCCTTTGCCGAGCGCGGAGCGGACGACGAGGTGCGCATCATCTACTGGCAGGCGCCGTCGACGCTGAATCCCTTTCTCAGCGGCGGCCGCAAGGATGTCGAGGCGGCCTCGCTGATCATCGAACCTTTGGCGCGTTATGACGAGACCGGCGCGCTGACGGCCTGGCTCGTGGAGGAGATCCCGACCGTCGAGAACGGCGGCGTATCCGAGGACCTGACACAGATCACCTGGAAGATCACACCGGGTCTGAAATGGTCGGACGGCTCGGATTTCACCTCCGCCGACGTGCTGTTCACCTATGAATACTGCACCCACCCCGAAGGCGGCTGCGCCCAGTCGACCAAGTTCGAGGGCATCACAAGCGTCGAGACGCCGGATGACCTGACCGTCAAGATCACCTTCGATCAGCCGACCCCCAATCCCTACCTGCCCTTCGTCGGCGCCGAGAGCCCGATCCTGCAGAAGGCGCAATTCGAGGCCTGCCTCGGCGCGGCGGCCTCCACCTGCACCGACCAGAACTTCGGCCCCATCGGAACCGGGCCCTACAAGGTCGACGAGTTCAAGACCAACGACGTCGTGACCTACTCGATCAACGAGTACTTCCGCGATGCCTCCAAGCCGTCCTTCGCCAAGGTTACACTCAAGGGCGGCGGCGACGCGGCCTCGGCGGCGCGGGCGGTGCTGGAGACCGGCGAGTTCGACTATGCCTGGAACCAGCAGCTGGCTCCGGACGTGATGGAAAAGATGCTGGAGGCCGGCAAGGGCACCTTCGTCGCCGACTTCGGCGGCACCGTGGAGCGTGTCCAGATCAACTGGACCGATCCGTCGCCGGACCTGCCGGAAGGCGAGCGGTCGACCTCCGCCCATCCGCACCCGTTCCTGCGCGACCCGGCGGTGTACAAGGCCATGTCCATGGCCATCGACCGCCCGCTCCTCGTCGAGATCGGCTATGGCGCGGCAGGCAAGGTGACCTGCAACTGGGTGCCCGCGCCGGACTGGTTCGATTCCAAGACCTTCGACTGCGGGACACAGGACATGGACGGCGCCAAGGCCATGCTTGACGCGGCGGGCATCGTCGACACCGATGGCGACGGCGTGCGCGAGAAGGACGGCGTGCCGCTGTCGATCCTGTTCCAGACCTCCACCAATGCTGTGCGCCAGGACTTCCAGGCGCTGATCAAGGAATGGTGGACCGACCTCGGCATGGAAGTCGAGCTGCGCAACGTCGACTCCTCCGTGTTCTTCGGCGGTGACGCGGGCTCGCCCGACACCTTCCAGAAGTTCTATGCCGACGTGCAGATGTACGCCAACACCTTCCCGGGCACCGACCCGCAGGCCTATCTCGGCAACGGCCTGTGCGACAAGGCGCCCGGCCCGGACAGCCAGTGGCAGGGCGAGAACATCTCGCGTTTCTGCATGCCGGAGTACGACGCGCTGCACAAGGAACTGGCCAGCACGGTCGGGACCGAGGCGCGTGGCGCGATCGGCGTCAAGCTGAACGATATGGCGATCGAGAACGGCATGATGATCCCGCTGGTCCACCGCGGCCGGATCGCCGCGGCATCCAACGCGCTTGGCGGCGTCGTGATGAACGCCTGGGACAGCGAACTCTGGAACGTGGCGGACTGGTACCGGGTGAAGTGATCCCGGCAGGGGTGCGGGGCACAGCCCCGCCCTACAGTCCGACATCGCGTAGGGCGGGGCTATGCCCCGCCTTGCGTCCAGAAAAAGACCAACAAGAAACTTCTGACCCGAGGCGCCGATGCTATCCTACGCCGTGCGACGTCTGATCCTGTCGATCCCGACGCTTCTGTTCATCAGTTTCGTCATCTTCATGCTCCTGCAACTCGCCCCTGGCGATCCCATGGCCGACGTGCCTCTCACCGTGCCCGACGAGGTCAAGCAGAAGATGCGGGAGGCCCTCGGCGTGGGCGAGCCCGCCTTGGTGCAATACTGGAAATGGCTGGTCCAGGTCTTCTGGATCGAGCCGCAGGTCTTCCTCGACTGGCTCCTCGGCACCGATTTTTCCGAAGGCAAGCAGCGCGTGATCTCCTGGCAGAACCGCGCCCCGGTCATGGACACCATCGTCCAGCGCATCCCGCAGACCCTCGCCGTGGTCGGTGTCGCCTATGTCGTCGCCATCCTGATCGCCATTCCGGTGGGGATCTATTCGGCCTACCGTCAGTATTCCGTTTTCGACCAGGCCGGCACCTTCGTCACCATGATCGGCTTCTCCATCCCGCCGTTCTTCACCGGCCCGCTGCTGATCGTGATCTTCTCCGTGCAGCTCGGCTGGCTGCCCTCCGTCTATGACACCACCCACGTCGTCACCGACTGGGAGAGCTTCAAGGTGCAGCTGATGCAGATGGTCATGCCCGTCATGGTCCTCGCCTTGCAGATCACCGCCCAGCTCAGCCGCTACATGCGGGCCACCATGCTCGACAACCTCGGTCAGGATTACGTCCGCACCGCCCGCGCCAAGGGCCTTTCAGAAGCGGTGGTCGTCATGGTCCACGTCCTGCGCAACTCCATGATCCCGGTGGTCACCGTCATTGCGCTTGGCATTCCGTCCATATTCGGCGGTGCCATCATCACCGAGAACGTCTTCGGCGTGAATGGTATCGGGCAATTGCTGCTCAGCTGGCTCTTCGCCAACGACCTGCCGGGCGTGATGACGCTGACCTTCATCTTCGCGGTGCTCATCGTGCTGTTCAACCTGATCGCCGACATCCTCTACGGTGTCCTTGACCCGAGGATCCGCTATGACTGAGCCCCTCCCCGCCTCACCGACCCCCATCGAAGCGCTGAAGGACAGCGGGCCGATGGCCCCGCCCACGTCGCGTGCGCAGGACGTCTGGCACCAGTTCCGCAAGCACAAGGGCGCCATGGTCGGCCTGGCGTTTCTCGTGCTGATCACCCTCGCGGTGCTGATCGGGCCGTACCTCTGGACCGTCGATCCGGGCAAGACAGACATCCGCGCCAAGGACATGCGGCCGATCTATACCGCGCTCTGGGACAGCGATGCCAAGGTCTCCTGGGCCAAGCCGCTCGGCTCCGACCAGCTGGGCCGGGACCACCTCGCGCAGCTGATCGCCGGGGGCCGCGCCTCCATGGCCGTGGGCTGGGCCGCGATGGTGCTCAGCCTGGTCATCGGCACCGCCATCGGCGTTCTGGCGGGCTTCTACCGACGCATCGACGGGCTGTTGATGCGCACCACGGACCTGTTCCTCGCCCTGCCGATCCTGCCGCTGCTGCTGCTCGCCGTGACGCTGTTTCGTCAGCCTCTGCGCACGCTTGCAGGCCCTGAAGGCGGCATGTTCATCCTGATCGTCACGATCATCGCCATCACCTCCTGGATGCCCACCGCCCGGATCGTGCGCGGCGATGTGCTGGCGATCAAGGAACGCGAGTTCGTGCTCGCCGCCCGCTCCATCGGCACCTCCAACGGCAAGATCATCCGCCGTCACCTGCTGCCGAATGTGCTTTCGCCGATCATGGTCTCCGCCGCCCTCGGCCTCGCCACGGCCATCATCACCGAAAGCGCCCTCAGCTTCCTCGGCGTCGGGTTCCCCTCCGACTTCCCGACATGGGGCAAGATGCTGGCCGACGCGGTGGTGCGCATGGAGCAATACCCGGAGCGCGTGCTGCTGCCGGGTTTCGCCATCTCGCTGACCGTGCTCTCGGTCAATTACATCGGCGACGGCCTGCGCGACGCGCTCGATCCACGCATCCGCGGACGCTGAGCGCAAATAAGGACAAGTCCGGTACGGCCCTGCGCGGCGGCGGAACAAGCGCCGCCTGTTTTTGCGGCAAAAGAACAGTCGGACCGGATGACCCCGGAATCCGGAACATCGTTCCACTGGGAGTCTTGCCTCCCATAAGGCATGTGCTTGCCAAAGCCCCATGCAGTCCTTCATTGGAACATTGTTCCCATTCCGGAGGCAAACCCATGTTCGAATCCCTCGGCTTCGAAGAGCTCACGGCACCGCAAGTGGCGGTCTACTTCGCCCTCATCCTCGGCGCGCTTTATGGCGTGTTTGCCGAGCAGACGAAGTTCTGCTTCCGCCGCGCCCTGATCGGCGAGGACCGCCGTGCCGCTTCCGGTGTCTGGCTGACCGCGCTCGCCGCGGCGCTCATCGGCACGCAGGCTGCCGTCTGGCAAGGCTGGATCAGCTTCGACGACCACCGCTTCATGAACGCCGACCTGCCCTGGCTGGCCATCGTCGTGGGCGGTCTGATCTTCGGCGCGGGCATGGTCCTGACCCGGGGCTGCGCCTCTCGGCTGACGGTGCTGACCGGCTCCGGCAACCTGCGTGCGCTGACCGTCCTTGCCGTCTTCGCGGTGGTCGCCCATGCCACGCTCAAGGGCACCCTCGCCCCGATCCGCACCACGCTGGCGGCGCAGACGGTGGCCCTGGACAACGCCGCCTTGCCCGGCAATGCGCTGATCTGGACCGCGATCCTCGCCCTGGCCGCGCTGGCCTTCGCCGCCCGCTCCGGCGCGCGCCCGGTGTCGCTGATCCTCGCGGCATCGCTCGGCCTGCTGGTCCCGCTCGGCTGGGTCGGTACCGGCTTCCTCCTCTACGACGACTTCGACCCGATCACGCTGGAAAGCCTCAGCTTCACCTCGCCCTGGTCGGAGACCCTGTTCTGGTCCATCGCCTCCACCTCGATCCCCGCTGGCTTCGGCGTCGGCCTGATCGGCGGCGTGCTGGGTGGCGCCCTGCTCTCCGCCCTCGCCTCCCGGCGCTTCCAGTGGCAGAGCTTCTCCAGCCCGGCCGAGACCGGACGCTACATGACCGGCGCAGTGCTCATGGGCGTGGGCGGCGTCCTCGCCGGCGGCTGCACCGTGGGCGCAGGCCTCTCCGGCGTACCGACGCTCTCCATTGCCGCAATCCTTGCACTGGCATCCATCGCGGCAGGCACCCTCGTCACCAATTGGGTACTCAGCCGACGGTCCTCAGGGCGCCTCACCGCCGTCCCGGCGGAGTGACCGCGTCTTCTTTGGTCTGAAAATACCTTGGGAGGAGTTTGAGGAGGGCAAAGCCCTCCTCAAGGCCTGCGTGGCCCGAACGCAAAACGCCATGCGCGCCGCAGGCGCTCCGCTCCGGGAAAAGTCCTACAAATGCCGGCCGGGGTCATCCATGGACGACCGGATACGACCGATCATCAGCCAGACCACCGCCACCACGGGCAGCACCACAAGAGCCGTCAGCGTGCCCTTCGACAACCCGAGCGGCTCCGACACCGGATACAGCAGGTAACTGACCAGCGAGACCGCGTAGTAGCTGATCGCCACCACCGACAGCCCTTCCACCGTCTTCTGCAGGTGCAGTTGCGCCTCCGCCCGCTTGTCCATGCTCTCCAGAAGCTGCTGGTTCTGCGCCGAGCGCTGGACCTCGACCCGCGTCCGCAGGAGATCCCCGGCCCGCATCGCCCGGTCAGCCATGCTGCCGAGCTGGCCTTCGCTGCTCTTGACGGTCCGCATCGCGGGCTGGTAGCGCCGCGTCATGAACTCCGCGAAGGTCTGCCGCCCGCGGAACCGCATCTCGCGCAGCACCTCGATGCGCTTGTGCACCAGCGCCTCGTAGGCAAAGGTCGCCCCGAGCCGGAAGGAGCAGTGCGCCGACAGGCTTTCGAGCTCCGCCGAGACTGACAGAAGCGCCTTCAGCGTCTCCTCCTCCGCATCCGAGCGGCTTGTCATGGCCTCCATCAGCCGCGACAGCTCGCGGTCGATCTCGCCCATCCGCGGCCCGATCTCGCGCACCCGGGAAAAGCCGAGCATGGACATGGTCTTGTAGGTCTCGATTTCACACAGCCGCTGCACGATCCGCCCGACGCGCCGTTCTCCGACGCCCGGGGCGGTGAAGACGGCGAACCGCGTGTGCCCTGCCGTGTCGATACGGAAATCGCCGGCAATCATCGCGTCGTCATCCAGAACCCGGCTGACCGCCACGCTCTCCGGCACCATCCAGTCGTCGATCTTTTCCTGCAGTTCCTCGTCATGCTCGGGGCGCGGGGCGACGCGGATCATGGCCGAGGTGACGCGCACCCCCGGCGCATTCTCCAGCCAATCGTCCGGAAACACCTCGAAATCCGCCGGATCGTACGGCCGGTGCCCAAGACCGTTCAGGAAGACCGTATAGGTCACGAATTCGGTGTGTTGCTCCCATTTCAACGTGTGCTGGCCAATGCGGGTGGAGAAATGCGTGGCGCCCGGCTGCGGGTGCGCGGTGCCGAAACGGCTCAGAAGGTCGATCAGATGCGCCAGGTCCTCGCGCTTGTCCCGGCTCGCGGCGCCTTCCGCCTTCTTGATCGCCAGATAGACCGCGCGACAGGGCGGCGTCAGCGACGGGAACGGCCGGGCGTGCAGTTCGTTGGCGAGCGGATAGCGCAGCGGGTGGTCGGCAATGGGCGCCATGGGCGTAATCCTTGTGAGTCGCGTGCAAAATACGCGCGGGTTGCTCCGAGTAAAGGGTAAAAGATCAATATTTTCAAAGCGTTACAGGAATACCGATGTATACCGCCTGCCCTCCGGGAGAAAAGCGATTGGTTTTCAAAGTCTTAAGCTCGGCTGTACCAGGTGAACATTGCGTAATCCTTGCGCGGCCCCCGAACCCGCCAGGTGCTCGACCACGCCGGCCAGGCCGAGAAGTCGTAGGTCACATCGTATTGATCCGGGTCGCACCAATGCTCGGCCCGGGGCTGCCCCTGCCCGGGATCGACCGTGTGGAACGGGCGCCCGTCCTCGAAAAAGACCGCGATCCCCCGCGGGGCGAGACGCCAGAGATAGCTGCGGGTGTTCTTCATCCGGGGCGTGGTGGCGAAAGCCATGGTACCGCTTTCGTCATAGCGCAGCCCGGCGGCATCCAGCGTGAAGACTGCCTCGCCTGCGCCCTGCCCCTGTCCAAGCCCGGTCCGGTCGTCGATCTGCCGGATGTAGGTCCATTGTCCTTCGAAGTCTGCCAAGCCCGGCCCTTGCGTCATCGCGGCCCGCCCCTTCCTCTTGTTCGCTGGTGCAGCAGGGTTTATGAGGCCCCCAATCCCCGAACTCAACGCGAAAGTCTGCCGATGATCCCCCGTTATTCCCGTCCCGAGATGGTCGCCATCTGGTCCCCGGAAACCAAGTTCAAGATCTGGTACGAGATCGAGGCCCATGCCTGCGACGCGATGGCCGATCTGGGCGTGATCCCGCGCGAGAATGCCGAGGCGGTCTGGAAGGCGAAGGACGTGGAGTTCGACGTGGCCCGCATCGACGAAATCGAGGCCGTAACCAAGCATGACGTCATCGCCTTCCTCACCCACCTCGCCGAGCATGTGGGCAGCGAGGAAGCCCGCTTCGTGCATCAGGGCATGACCTCGTCGGACGTGCTCGACACCTGCTTCAACGTGCAGCTGGTCCGCGCCTCCGACATCCTCATCAAGGACATCGAAGGGCTGCTCGCCGCGCTCAAGCGCCGCGCCTACGAACACAAGGACACGGTGCGCATCGGCCGCTCGCACGGCATCCACGCCGAGCCGACCACCATGGGCCTGACCTTCGCGCGCTTCTACGCCGAGATGGACCGCAACCTCTCCCGCATGCGCGATGCGCGGGCGGAGATCGCCACGGGCGCCATCTCCGGCGCCGTCGGCACCTTCGCCAACATCGACCCGGCGGTCGAGGAGCATGTCTGCGACAAGCTCGGCCTCGTGCCCGAGCCGATCTCCACGCAGGTGATCCCGCGTGACCGCCACGCGGCGTTCTTCGCCACCCTTGGCGTGATCGCCTCCTCGATCGAGAACATCGCCATCGAGATCCGCCACATGCAGCGCACCGAGGTGCTGGAAGCGGCGGAATTCTTCTCCATGGGGCAGAAAGGCTCCTCCGCCATGCCGCACAAGAAAAACCCGGTGCTGACCGAAAACCTCACCGGCCTTGCCCGCCTTGTCCGCATGGCGGTGATCCCCGCGATGGAGAACGTCGCGCTGTGGCACGAGCGGGACATCTCGCATTCCTCAGTGGAGCGGAACATCGGGCCGGACACCACGATCACGCTGGACTTCGCCTTGTCCCGCCTGACCTCGGTGATCGACAAGCTGCTGGTCTACCCGCAGAACATGCTCGACAACATGAACAAGTTCCCCGGACTGGTTATGTCGCAGCGCGTGCTGCTGGCGCTGACGCAGGCGGGCGTGAGCCGCGAGGATGCCTACCGGCTGGTGCAGCGCAACGCCATGAAGGTCTGGGATCATCGGACCGATTTCCGCGAGGAGCTGCTGGCGGATGAGGAAGTGCGGGCGGCGCTGTCCGAGGAGGAGATCAACGAGAAGTTCGACCTCGGCTACCACACCAAGCATGTCGACACGATCTTTGCCCGGGTGTTCCACGAGGACTGAGGGATTTCGCCCCGGCTGCGCCGGGGCGACTCGCCCGTGGCTGCGCCACGGTTGGGGGCTCTGCCCCCACGCCCTGTCAGGGCTCCCCCGAGGGTATTTGGGGACCAAAGAAGCAAAGGCGCGGGCTCGGGAAAGACGGCTTTCTCTCCGGCCTGACGGGCGATTATTGCGCCGCCAGGGCCGCTTCGAGTGCCGGCAGGAAGCGCTGTTCGTAGTCGGAACCCACGAGCGGGCCGACGAATTTGAAGACCACCACCCCGTCACCGTCGAGGATGAAGGTCTCGGGCGGACCGGTCACGCCCCAGTCGATCGCGGTGCGCCCCGCCGGGTCGAAAGCCACCGCAAGGAACGGGCTGCTTTCCTCTTCGAGGTATTTGAGTGCCTGCTTTTCCTGATCCTTGAAGTTCACGCCGACGATCCGCACCCCCTGCGCCTGCATCTCCAGCAGACGCGGATGTTCGGCCCGGCACGGAGGACACCAGCTGGCCCAGAAGTTGACGAGTGTGACCTCACCGGCCGCCAGCATCTCCGGCGTCACCGCGTCGTACCCCGGCAGCGCCTCCGCGGTCATGGCCGGGTGCGGCTTGCCGGTGAATTTCGATTCCAGCTCGTTTGCCCCCTCGCGCCAGAGGCCGAAGAAGAACATCGTCCCGAGCGCCAGAAAGATCACCGGCGGCAGCAGCATCAGTGGCGATATGCCCTTGCGTTCGCTCACTTCTTCAACCTTTCCTCGATCTGGTGCAGCTCCGCCTTGACCCGCCGCGCACGCAGGATGGAGATCGCGACCAGCGCCACGATCAGCAGGATCGACACCGCGTAGGACGACAGCACCGCCTGGGCGTATTTCCCGAGATCCGGCATCAGACCACCCTCTCCCGCGCGAGCAGCGCCCGTGCCCGGCGGGCCCGGATTTCCGTCTGGGTGCGCAGGAAGACCAGCGCGATGAACAGGAGTACGAACCCGCCGATGCAGACCAGCAGCGGGAAGTAGAAGACGTCCGCGACGTTCTCTTCCTTGTCGAGCGACAGGGAGGCCCCCTGGTGCAGGCCCTGGTTCCAGAAGTTCACGGCGTAGCGGGACAGCAGCGCGAAGACCGATCCGACGAGGCAGAGGATCGAGGTCAAATCCGCCGCCGTGTCATCGTTTTCGATCGCCGACCAGAGCGCCATGTAGCCAAGGTAGAACAGGAAGAGGATCAGGAAGGACGTCAGCCGCGGGTCCCAGGCCCACCAGGTGCCCCACATCGGTTGGCCCCAGATCGCGCCGGTCGCCAGAGCGATCACCGTCATGGTCGCGCCCACGGGGGCTGCGGCGCGCGCGGCCAGGGCGCTGACGTGGTGGCGGCGCACGATCCAGATCAGCGAGGCGACCAGCATCATCATCCAGGCGTTGATCGCCATCAGCGCCGAGGGCACATGCAGGTAGATGATCTTCACCGTGCTGCCCTGCCGGTAATCCTCCGGCGTGAAGAAGAACCCCCAGACGAGGCCCACGATCAGGCAGACCACTGCGCCCGCGCTGAGCCAGGGCAGCAGGCGGTCCGTGGTCCGGATGAACCTGACCGGATTGGCGTATTCCCAGATCGACATGACGCGTGGCTACCTCCGTTTCAGGCGCTTTACACATCAAATATGCGTGGGGCGCAATACGTGGGGGTCAGAGCGCGACAGGCTGCCGCTTGCGCCCCCAGGTGCCGGGCGGGCCGCTGATGCGCCCCGGCAGCGCCGTGCCGCAGGTCAGGCAATGGCCCTTCTCGTCGAGGTGCCAGTCGCCGAGCGCGTACCAGTCGCGCCCGATCACCTTCGTACGGCAGCCGGAACAGTATGTGGATTGCCCGGCTTCATGGTGGACGTTGCCGACATAGACGTGATTCAGCCCCGCCCCCCGCGCGATGTCCCGCGCCCTGAGCAGCGCCGCGAGGGAGGTCTTCGGTGTCTCCATCATGCGGAATTGCGGGTGGAACGCCGTGAAATGCAGCGGAACGTCGGGCCCACAGTTGCACCGCACCCAGGACGCCAGCGCGCGCAGCTCCGCCGCACTGTCGTTCTCGCCGGGGATCACCAGCGTCGTCAGCTCCACCCAGCAGGCCGCGTCATGCACGGCGAAGGTGATGCTGTCGAGCACCGGGGCGAGCCGCGAGCCGGTGAGCTTCTGGTAGAACCGATCCGTGAACCCCTTGAGGTCGATGTTCACCGCATCCATCGCGCCGAAGAACTCGGCCCGCGCCCGGGGGGTCAGGTATCCGGCGGTCACACCGACGGTCTTCATCCCCCGCGCCCGCACCGCCGCCGCCACATCCACGGCATATTCGATGAAGATCACCGGATCGTTGTAGGTAAAGGCCACGGACGTGCAGCCAAGCGCCTCCGCCTTTTCCGCAATGCGCTCCGGCGTCGCCTCCACCGCGATCCGGTCCATGTCACGTGATTTCGAGATGTCGTGGTTCTGGCAGAACTTGCAGGCAAGATTGCATCCGGCGGTACCGAAACTCAGCACCGGTGTCCCCGGGTAGAAATGGTTCAGCGGTTTCTTCTCGATCGGATCGACACAGAAGCCCGAGGACCGGCCCCAGGTGTCGAGCACAAGGGCGTCGCCCTCGCGCTTGCGGACAAAGCACATCCCGCGTTGCCCCTCGCGCAGCGCGCACAGGCGCGGGCAGAGCGTACAGAGGATTCGGCCGTCGCCCGATCCTTCCCAATAGCGGGCCGGGTGTGTCATGGCGCGATCATGCACCATTTTCCTTGCGGATGCGTTACCGAAGGTTGATCCGGAGCACCGCCGCGGAGGCGAACGGCAGCAGGGCCATGGCTCCGAAACTGATACCCGCCAGCATCAGAAGCGACGTCTGCACCGCCAGCCCCTCGGCCCCGCGCCGCGCCACCTCCGCGCCGAAAATGAGCGTGGGCACGTAGAGCGGCAGGACAAGCAGCGACAGCAGCAGCCCGCCGCGTTTCAGCCCGACGGTGAGCGCTGCACCAAAGGTGCCAATGACGCTCAGCGCGGGTGTGCCAAGCGCCAGGCTGACGACGACCCAGAGGTAGCCCCCCGGCGGCAGGCTCAGCAGCACGCCGAGCGCCGGGGCGGCCAGCACCAGCGGCAAGCCCGTGGTGATCCAATGCGCCAGCGCCTTGACGCTGACGATGCCTTCCATCGGCAGCGGCGCCGTGGCCAGCAGGTCGAGCGAGCCATCCTCCCAGTCGAGCGCAAAAATCCGGTCCAGCGACAAAAGGCAGGCCAGGAGCGCCCCGATCCACAGCACCCCAGGCGCGATCCGGGCCAGAAGCCCGGTCTCCGGCCCGACCCCGAACGGCACCAGCACCGTGACGATCAGGAAAAACGCCAGCCCAAGGCCGAAGCCGCCGCCAGCCCGCACCGCCAGCCGCAGGTCCCGGATCAGGAGCGCGATCACAGGAAGGCCTCGTCGGCGGTGGAGACCCTTGGCACGGCCTTGAACGGCGTCACGTCAAGGACATCCGCATCCGCCAGCCCGAGGTCGATATGCGTCGCCATCAGAGCACTGCCGCCACCGGCCAGATGCCCGCGCACAGCTTCCGCAAACAGCTGCACCGAAGCCGCATCCAAAGAGACCGTCGGCTCATCCAGCACCCAGACCGGCCGTCCGGTGACCATCAGCCGGGCCAGCCCAAGCCGCCGCTTCTGCCCGGCGGAAAGCGTCCCCGCCAGCCGCCCCTGCAAACCCTCGAGGTTGAAACCCGCCAGAGCCGCCGAAATGTCGGATGTGCCAAAGGCCTGAGCCCAGAACCGCAGGTTCTCCGCAACGCTCAGCATGGACTTCAGCCCATCCGCATGGGCGGCATAGGCGATCCGGTCTCCGGCGCCCTCCACGGTGCCAGAAAACGCAGGCTGCAGCCCTGCCACCGTCCTGAGCAACGTCGTCTTGCCCGACCCGTTCGGCCCGCGCAGCACCAGCGCCCGCCCCGGGACCAGCGCAAAGCCAAGGCCTTCCAGAACCGGCACGCCGCCCCGGGCCACCGCAAGATCGGTCACAGTCAAATTCATGCCGGAGGCTTACCCCGTGCCGCGACGGCGGAAAAGCGGCAAAACCGCACGTCTTCCAATTGCCTCAAATATCCCCGCCGGAGGCAGACCCGGCGAAGCCGGGCGAGACGGGACGGTGGGCGGGGCGATGTCCGAAGGACGAGCGCCGTCCCCGTCACACTGGCAATGCCGCCAATGCGACGCGTCGCCCCTCGCTCAGAAGGATGTTGTAGGTCCGGCAGGCAGAGGGAGAGTTCATCACTTCGACCCCCAGCCCCGCCGCCTCCAGTTCGGTCCGCAACTCCGCAGGCAGGTGAAAGATCTCGGCGCCCGTGCCGACGAACAGCACGTCCACCCGCCCCGCCAGGTCGAGCAGCGCAGCCGTATCGGACAGCCCGTCCCAAGCCATCGCGCCGCCCCCGGCCATCAGCATCGGGCCGGAATGCACCTGACCCTGCACCCGGAAATACCCGGGACCATAGCCATCCACCGGCACCGCATCGGTAAAGGGTATCTCGTTGATCCGCATGGAGGCCCTTCTAACCCCAGAGCGGCAGGCCCGACAAGGCCGACAATCCGATCAGCGTATAGGCAACCGCCCGATAGGGTTTTTCCAGCGCTGGTCTGAACATCCACCCACCGAGCCAGTTTCCCGCCATGCAGGGTAGCGCGATACCGAGGCCGATCAGCGTCGCCCCGCTTTCCCAGCGCCCGAACAACCCCATGCCGAGAATGATCATCACGTCGAAGGCAAACAGGAAATACAGCGTCGTCGCCCGGATCACTGCCGCTTCCAGCGGGCGGGCCATGTAGAACAGGATCACCGGCGGCCCCGGCAACCCGGCGACACCGCCGAGGAACCCCGCCGCACCGCCGATCCCCAGCACCATGCGCCGCGTCACCGCTCCGGGATAGCGCAGGCCGCCGGCCAGCACCGCCAGCATCCCCAGCGCAAGAACGCTCACCGCGTAGCGGAACACCTCCGGCGCCACCAGCGTCAACACGCCAAGCCCCACCGGCAGCATGACCGCTGTGCCCAGCAGCAACCGCCAGAGGTCGCCCTGTTCCACTTTCGGCCAGGCCTTTCGCAAAATCGGCAAGGGGCCGATCAGGTCCATGAAGGTCAGGGCGAGGATCGACTGGAACGGCGTCAGGACCTGCGCCGCGAAGGGCAGAAAGACAAGGGCTGTCCCGAAGCCTGCAAAGCCCCGGACCAGCCCGCCCAGAAACGCCGCGAAGACGATCCAGCCGAGGCCCTCGGTAGCGAGGACCCCGGCGATGATGTCAGGCATCCACGTCGCCGAATTGGGTGCCCGTGGTTCCGCTCGGCTTGGACCAGTCGCGCTTGGTTCCGAGCAGCAGGACCACGTTCTTCGCCACGTAGACCGACGAATAGGTGCCGACCACGACGCCGAGGGTCATGGCAAAGACGAAGCCCCGGATCACGTCCCCGCCCAGCACCAGCAGCGCGATCAGTGCAATCAGCGTGGTGCCGGAGGTCATCACCGTGCGGCTCAGCGTCTCGTTCACCGAAAGGTTGCACAGGTCCCGCAGCGGCGTGGACTTGAACTTGATCAGGTTCTCGCGGAGCCGGTCGAAGACCACCACGGTATCGTTGATCGAATAGCCGAGAATGGTCAGCAGTGCCGCGATGATCGACAGGTCGAACTTGATCTGGAACAGCGCAAAAATGCCGATGGTGATGGCGATGTCGTGGATCAGCGCCACGACGGCCCCGAGCGCAAACTGCCATTCGAACCGCAGCCAGATGTAGACCACGATGGCGAGGCTCGCCGCGCCGATCGCCATGACGGCGGACCAGATCAACTCGCCGGACACCTTGGGACCGACGGATTCGACGGAGGTGAAGGCGATGCTCGGGTCAGCGGTCTGCAGCGCCGTCTCGATGGAGCGGATCACTTCCGGTGTGATCGCCTCCTCGCCGTCCTGTGCCTCGACGCGGATCATCGCGACGTTCTTGTCCGGCCCGAAGGTCGGATCGAAGACCTCTGTTATCAGCATGTCGCCGAGCCCCAGAGGCTGGATCGCCTGACGGTACGCGCCCACGTCAACCGGCTGCGGGCTCTCGGTGCGGATCGTGGTGCCACCCCGGAAGTCGATGCCGAAGTTCAGCCCCATGAAGATCGTCAGCAGGATCGAGGCGACAACGACCGCGATGGAGCCGCCGAAGGTCACCGACTGCCAGCGGAAAAAGTCGATTTCCGTGTGGTCGGGGACGAGTTTCAGTCTGAATGCCATGGTCTTCCCCTCAGATCTCGATGCTGCGCGGACGCTTGCGCTCGAACCACATCACGATGAACAGCCGCGTCACGTAGATCGCGGTGAACACCGAAGTGACGATGCCGATCATCAGCACGACCGCAAAGCCGCGCACCGGGCCGGAACCCAGCATGAACAGGATCGCCGCCCCGAAGAAGGTGGTGATGTTGGCGTCGACAATCGCCGACATGGCGCGGTCGTAGCCCAGTTCGATTGCCCTCGCCGGGCCCTTGGCGGTGCGCGCTTCCTCGCGGATGCGTTCGAAGACCAGCACGTTGGCGTCGACCGCCATGCCGATGGTCAGCACGATGCCCGCGATGCCCGGCAACGTCAGCGTCGCACCGATCAGCGAGAGGATCGCGATGATGAGCAGCATGTTGAAGGTCAGCGCGACCGATGCCACGAAACCGAAGAAGCCGTAACTGGCGATGACGAAGAGCACCACCGCGACCATGGCGACCGTGGCCGCCACCTTGCCCGCGTCGATGCTGTCCTGCCCCAGTTCCGGCCCGATGGTCCGTTCTTCCAGGAAATTCATCCCCGCCGGCAACGCCCCGGCCCGCAGCAGAACCGCGAGGTTGGTGCTTTCCTCGATGGTGAAATTGCCTGTGATGATGCCGGACCCGCCCGCGATATGGCTCTGGATGACCGGCGCGGAGATGACCTCGCCGTCGAGCACGATGGCGAAGGGCGAGCCGATGTTGTCGGCGGTGTAGTCGCCGAACTTGCGCGCGCCTGCCGGGTTGAAGCGGAAGTTGACCGCCGGGCGGCCGTTCTGGTCGAAGGACGGCTGCGCGTCCACCAGTTCCTCGCCGGTCACCACCGGCGCCTGTTCGAGGATCGCGTAGGTCCCCTCGCGGTCCAGGTACGGCAGGATCTCGTTGCCGACACCCGGCGCGGTGTCCGGGTTGTCGGTGCTGCCGACGACCGGCTGGAAGGTCAGCTGGGCCGTGGTGCCGATGATGTCCTTGAGCTCCTGCGCGGAGCCGATGCCCGGCACCTGGATCAGGATGCGGTCCTCGCCCTGGCGCTGGATCGTCGGCTCGCGGGTGCCGACTTCGTCGATACGGCGACGAATGATTTCAAGGCTTTGCTGCATGGTCCGCTCGTCGGTGGCCAGTTGCTCGGCCTCCGAAAGCGTCACCACGATCTGATCGCCCTCGGCACGCACCTGGATGTCGGTGGAGCCCGCGCCGGTCAGCGAGACCACCGGCTGGGCCAGCCCGCGCACCAGTTCCAGCGCCCGCGGCATGCCCGCGGGTTCGGAGATGCGCACGCGCAGCTCGCCCGGCTCGGAAGGCAGCAGGCGGATGGTGCCGACGGTCTCGCGTTCCGGGCGCAGCACGTCGCGCACGTCGGGCCAGAGCGCCTCCATCCGGGCGGCGTAGACGTCGGCCACCTTGACCTCGGCGAGCAGATGCGCACCGCCGCGCAGATCGAGACCGAGGTTGACGAGACCCGACGGCAGGAAATCCGGCCACTGCGCCGCAAGCCCCTGATTTTCCTCGGTGTCCGCGCCCTTCTCGATGGCCGCCACAGCATCGTTATGCTGTTCGACCCGGGTGTAGAAGGCGTTGGGTAGCGACAGCACGATACCGAGCGCAAGCACCGCCCAGATCAGCACGCGCTTCCATGTTTCGATCTGCAACATCAGGGATCAGCTCTCTGCCGGTTCGGTCTTAGAGAGCACCTGCGCAATCGTCGCGCGGACCACGCGGACCTTCACGCCTTCGGCAATTTCCACTTCGATTTCATTGCCTTCCTTGACCTTCGACACCTTGCCGATGAGGCCGCCCTGGGTCACCACCTGGTCGCCCCGGCGCAGCGCCTCGACCATCTTCTGGTGTTCCTTCATCTTCTTCTGCTGCGGCCGGATCAGCAGGAAATACATGATCGCAAAGATCAAAATCAGCGGAAGAAACTGGCCAAGCTGTGCGGGGTCCATCGGGATGCTCCTGTCATTCTCATGGCGGGGCACCCGCCGGATTTTTGATTGCGCGGAACCTATGCGCGGCGGGGGCGGGATGCAAGGCGACGGTCCTGCGTCACTGTCAACAAAAGCAGCGTCCGGTGGCGTTAACGCACAGTCCCGCCCCCCGGATCAGCCCCGCAAGGGGTGTGAAGCCCGAAGTTCGGTACAAAAAGGGCCGATTTTCGTGCAGATTACCCCCCGCCGGGAGGGCTCCGGCGGGGGCGATTTTGGCGTTTGGTACGATTCGGGCCGAGTTTCGTACAGATTTGCCCTGGCGCAGGCTCCGGCCCCGAAAATTCCGGTTAATTTCGGTTTATTTTGGTTAACGAGGCGAAGACAGGCAATCAGAACGGGCTGAAATTTTCGAGAAGCATCTTTCCCGTCGGTTGTGTCACACTTTTTGCCACCACCTTTAACCAGAGATTTTCCAAAAGGGAGCCATTGCATGATTGACGATATTCTCGACACCGACATGAAACCTCTTGGCAAGGAAGCCTGGGGGCGCGTCTTGTCTCCTGTGAACAAGGCAGACCTGTTCAAAGACTCCGGGGCACCTGCCCGGCACGTGCGGGGCATCCACCCGCCCGCCGGGATTGACCACATGCGGCTGAAGACAACGGATGTATTCCGGATACCCGGCATGGGAGAATTCGACGTCGACTTTTCCGGGTTCTTCAAAGTCATCCGTAGCGATCCAAGCACAGAAGACTGGAAGACCGCGACCGTTTACGTCAACTTTCTGGAACTCAAACTTTTCGGAGAACATGACCAGCTCGGGGAGATTTCCGTTGATCTCAATCCCAATGTCGTCAGCGCCGGAAACACCTTTCCCGGAAGGCGCGAAACGGTTGCTTGCCGGATCAACGTCGCGGCCCGCTTCCACGTCGAGCGTCTCGGGAAGACGTTCTTCAACAAGACGCCCATCCAGTTGATGAACGAAGACGTGCAGGGCATACCCACCATCGGCGAAGGCGGCCAGGCGCATGTCGCGTCCCTCCCGCTTTACGATTGGGAGCGTCCCAACGGTGAGTTGTTTGGCTATGTCGAAGAGCTGAATTATCAGGTACTGGATTACGCCCGGGAATTGGAAGTCGAAACCATGCGTGAGGCAACGAAGATGAGTGAATTCAAAGCACTCTCTGCCGAACGCGGGCTTCGGATGTAGACCGCGGGATAACCCGAAACCGGCTGCGGCAGCGGTCCGGACGATCGCGGCACGGCGGAGCGCCCGCAGATGGGACCGATCGCCGTTGGCCGTCTGGTCGCCGCCCTTTCGGAACTGTCCGGTTTCAAATCCGCGACTGGCAGGCCTCCATCGGCTTCGATCCGGACAATCCCTCCTCTGAAACCGACCCAACCCCTTGACCCGCCACCCCTTTCCGGGGTTTCCTGACCCACGGGGGACGAGCCGGCGAAGGGGATGACCGGCATGAGAGCAGTTTTAGTCTTGCTGGGCCTTCTCGCCCTGCCCGCCCATGCGCAGAGCGTCGGGCGGATCACCTCGGCCAGTCAGCCCGACGGCGGCCATTGCTCCGGCACGCTCATCTCCCCCGACCTCGTGCTAACCGCCGCGCATTGTGTGGCGAAAGCCGAGGGGGCCGGAATCCGGGTGCTGGAGGGGCAGGTCTTTGTCCTGCCGGAGGTGGGCGTTTCGGCCATCGGGCGTGTCGTGCTGCATCCGGGCATTCGCCCCCTCGGCACGCGGCTGAGCCCCGGGCAGGACATGGCGCTGGCGATGCTGGACAGCCCTCTGGACGCCGCGCCTGTGGCGCTGGCGGAGGCCGGACCGGGCGGGCCGCTGAGTTTCGTCAGTTACCGGCGCGAGGCCCCGGAGGCGCAGGTGCGGCAGGATTTCTGTTACGGCTCGGAGGCGCTGCCGTTCTGGCGGCTGGGCTGCCGGGTCACATCGGGGCAATCGGGCGGCGCGGTGCTGAGCGGCGAGGCGCTGGTCGCGGTGATCGTGGCGCGGCAGGGCGGGCTGGCGCTGGCGCTGCCGGTGGACGACTGGGTGATGGCGGCGCCGGAGGCGGTTGGCGCGGCCGAGGTGGAGAAGCCGTAAGAGCCGGTCTACACTCCTTTACCAAGATCGGGCATAAGGCCTCCGACTCAGGTCTTTCTCAACCGTGTTATCAGGAGGATACGATGCACGACATCCGCACCATCCGCGACAATCCCGCCGCTTTCGACGCGGCGATGGCCCGCCGTGGGATGGAGGCGCAGTCGCCGTCTATTCTCGCACTGGACGAGGCCCGCCGCGCCGCGATCCAGACCGCCGAGACCGCGCAGGCGGAGCAGAACCGCGCCGCGAAGGATGTCGGCAAGGCGAAGGCCAGCGGCGACGAGGCGGAGTTCGAGCGGCTGCGCGGCATCGTGGCTGCGAAGAAGGCCGAAGTTGCGGAGATGCAGGCGAAGGCGAAGGCGCTGGATGCCGAGCTGACGAACGTGCTGATGACGCTGCCGAACGTGATGCATCGCGATGTGCCGGATGGCGCGGATGAGACCGGCAACGTGGAGATCCGCCGGTGGGGCGAGCCGCGCAGCTTCGATTTCGCGCCGCGCGAGCATTACCAGCTGGCGGCGGTGCAGGACGGGCTCGATTTCGAGACGGCGGCGAAGCTGTCCGGCTCGCGTTTCGTCGTGCTGGGCGGCGGCGTGGCGCGGCTGCACCGGGCGCTGGCGCAGTTCATGCTCGACACGCATGTGGGCGAGCACGGGCTGCGGGAGACCTGGACACCGGTGCTGGTCAAGGAAGAGATGATGCTCGGCACGGGCCAGTTGCCGAAGTTCGGCGAGGATTCCTATCAGACCACCAATGGCTGGTGGCTGGTGCCGACGGCGGAGGTGACGCTGACGAACATCGTGCATGGCGAGACGGTGGAGGAGGTCAGCCTGCCCCGCCGCTATGTCGCGCACACCCAGTGTTTCCGCTCGGAGGCGGGCAGCGCGGGCAAGGACACCGCCGGGATGCTGCGCCAGCACCAGTTCGAGAAGGTCGAGATGGTCTCGGTTGTGCATCCGGACTGTTCGATGGAAGAGCATGACCGGATGACCGGCTGCGCCGAGGCCATCCTGCAGAAGCTGGGGCTGCCGTACCGGACGGTGGTGCTGTGCTCGGGCGACATCGGCTTTGGCGCGGTGAAGACCCATGACATCGAGGTCTGGCTGCCGGGGCAGAACACCTATCGCGAGATCTCCTCGGTCTCGACCTGCGGCGATTTCCAGGCGCGGCGGATGAACGCGCGGTTCAAGCCGGTGGATGGTGGCAAACCGCAGTTTGTCCACACGCTGAACGGCTCCGGCCTTGCGGTCGGGCGCTGCCTGATCGCGGTGCTGGAGAACGGCCAGAACGCCGATGGCTCGGTCACCCTGCCCGAGGCGCTGCATCCCTGGCTCGGGGGCAAGACCACGCTGACCGCGGAGGGCGTGCTGGCATGACGCGCCTCTGGGCGATCCTGTGCTTCCTGGCAGCGGTGGCCTTTGCCGCCTCGCCGCTGCTCGCGCCCGGCTTCAACGGCTATGAAGCCGGGCAGTTCCCCGTCCTGATCGAGGAGCCGCCGGTGCAGCCGGCGGGCTATGCCTTCTCGATCTGGGGGCTGATCTTTGCCTGGCTGGTGATCGGGACCGGTTTCGGCATGGTCCGGCGCAGCGACGATCCGGACTGGACCCCGGCCCGCCTGCCGCTCTTCGTCAGCCTCGCGGTCGGCATCAACTGGCTGCCCGTGGCCTCCGTCTACCCGGTCGCGGCGACCGTCATGATCTTCGTCATGCTCGCGGGCGCGCTCGTCGCGGTCTTCCGCACCGGAGACACCGACCGCTGGCTGCAGCAGGCGCCGGTGGCGATCTATGCCGGCTGGCTGACGGCGGCGGCCTGCGTCGGGCTCGGCGTGGTGCTTGGCGGCTATGGCTGGTTGCCGCCGACCCCGGCGGCGCTGGTCTCGCTGGCGCTGGCGCTGGTGATCGCGGTGGTGGTGCAGTACCGCCTGCACCGGGCCCCGGAATACGGCATCACGGTGATCTGGGCGCTGGTCGGGGTGATCGTGGCGAACTCCTCGCCGCTCAACGCGGCGGTGGCCGGGCTCGCAGCGCTGGGGATCGTGACGATCCTGGGGCTGCGGGGCACCGACACGGAATAGGGCGCACGCAAAAGGGGACCCTGGTGTGACGCCGTCCCGTCCAGACCGCGCCCGCCCCGCTGCGAATACCAATTGCCAGCCGCTTCCCCTTCGCTCTAGGCTGCCCGCGGCCGATTTCCCCGAAACCCTTTGAAGGTCCCGCCATGTTCCACCGCCCGCTGTCCGCGCTTGTCCTGAGCACCCTGCCCTTCGCCAGCCTCGCCGATGTCACCGGCACCTACTACGTGCAGGGCCGCAATGCCGATGGCTCCGCCTATGATGGTCGGCTGACGCTGATGCAGCAAGGCGATACCGTGGCGGCGGACTGGCTCGTGGGTGGCACCGCCTATTCCGGCTATGGCCCGCTCGAAGGCCGGGTGCTGACGATCAACTGGGCGCCCGGACAGGCGCCTGTGGTCTATGTCACCATGCCGGACGGCACGCTGCACGGCACCTGGGCCGACGGGCTGGCGCTGGAGAAGGCGACGCCGGAGTAAGACCCGGGGCGCGTTCGGCGCCTGCGCTGGCACGCTCTGTCTTAGCGGCAATGGCGTCCGTCCGGGCGCGGATCATGCCTCCGGGCGCCTTGTGAAGACCGCGACCACGCGCCCCGCACCTTCCCCGGCCGCACAGATTTTCAAACGACGCCACGGATTCCGTCTTAACAATTTTCCGAATGCCTGTACCGTTTTTCTTCGCCCACCCGGTGAATTTCGGCGGGAGAGCGCAACGTGCCGGGCGGACACGTCCGGATTCCCGACCTGTCTTGCTTCGGAACATACCATGACCCATTTCACCGGCCTTGCTGCCGCCCTGTTGCTGATGGCCTCTCCGGCCCTGGCGCAGAACCTGATCTCGCAGAACACCTCGATCCATGACCGCCTGTGCATCGGCGCCGATTGTCAGGCGGTCGAGACCTATGCCTCCGATCTGCGCCTGCTTCGCCTGAAGTCGCGGAACGCGGCCATCGAGTACATCGACACGACCACGGACCCGAATTACGTTACCAATCCCTGGATCATCCAGTTCAACGACACCAGTGCGGGCGGTGAGCCCTATATCAAGTTCCGTGACGTGGCCGCATCGACCGAGCCGTTCCGGGTGAACGGCGGAGCGCGGACCTCGGCGCTGCTGGTGGACGACACCGGCGCGATCGGGCTCGGCACCTCGATCCCGACGGCGGAGCTGGACATCCGCGACAGCGCAGTCAATGGCGGCCGGTCCCAGATCAAGATGGAAGCCACCTTCAGCTTCCTCAATGCAACCGAGGTCAAGACCGGTACGCTGGAATTCTCCACGGGGTTCGGGCTCAGCAATTTCTACCTGCATCGCAACACCGGCACCTTTCCGGTCCGCTTCTCGGTCGACGCGCCGGACAACGCGTTCAACCTCATCTCGACCGGGGGCCTCGGCCTTGGCGGCAATCCGGATGTGCCGCTGCACGTCAAGCGCGAGGACGGCACCGCTGCCCTCCGGGTCGAGAACACCGCCGCCAGCCCCGCCGCCGCCCGCGAGATGTTCCGGATGGTGAACAACGGCGGCTCCTACTTCACCCTCGCCAACACCGCATCCGGCAAGGACTGGTTCTTCGTGCACGAGAACGCCGCGGCGGGGCGGTTTTTCATCAACCATTCCGATGGCGGGCGGCAGATGGCGCTGGATGCGGCCGGGAACATGACCATCGAAGGGCAACTGATGACCGCCGGAAGCTGTTCGGCGGGTTGTGACCGAGTGTTCGATGAGGATTACCCGCTGCCGAGCATCCCCGAGCAAGCGGCATTGATGAAAGCGAACAAGCATTTGCCCAACGTCGGACCGACACCCGAGAACGGCCCCTTCAACCTCACCGCCATGACCGGCGGGATGCTGAACGAGCTGGAAAAGGCGCATCTCTATATCGCCGAGTTGCACGAGGAAAACGCCGCGCAGGCGCAAGCGCTGGCGGCGCTGACCGAGCGGATGGCCCGGATGGAGGCGCTGCTCGCGGCGTCGGCGCAGTAGGAAAATCAGGCGCTTGACAGGTCTTGCCCGTCACAGAACAGTGGCGACATGCCGCCGGGCGGGGTCGGGCGGCAGGCATTGTTTCAAGGCTCACCGGCCCGCGCGGACCCGCCCCGCGCCCGCCCCACGAGTTGCATTGCCATGCTCATCTCTGCCCTGCGCCTGTCCCTTCTCCTGCTCCCGGTCGCCGCCCCCGCCTTCGCTCAGGTTCTCCTGAACGGCAACCACAGCATCAACGGCTCTCTCTGCGTGGGGTTGAGCTGTACCGGCGTCGAGAATTTCACCGGCAGTCTCGACCTCAAGGTCAAGGATCAGGACGTCCGGATGCTGTTCGAAGACAGCTCCATTTCGGCAAACATCCCGACACGGGACTGGGCCATAGACATCAATGACAACGCCTCCTTCGGCAGCGATTACTTTGCCATCCGCGATGCGGACAGCGGACTGCGCCCCTTCTTCGTCATGGGCGGCGCGCCGCAGAACAGCCTCGTGATCGGCGCCACCGGCAACATCGGCCTCGGGACCTTCCTGCCCGAGAAGGACCTGCACATCGCGAGGCCCCTCGTCTCGGCGGTCCGGCTGGAGGTGACCAACTCAGCCCGGAAATGGGATGTCGCGGCGGACTCGGTTGGCCTGTACTTCTTCAGCTCCGCGTCCGGCAGCGGTACCATTCCCGTCGACATCCGCAACGGAGCGCCGGACACGTCCCTCACGATTGTCGCCTCCGGGAACATCGGCATGGGCACGGACACCCCCTCCGCGCCGCTGCATGTCCGGCGTGCGGACGGCACCGCTTCCCTCCGGGTCGAGAACACCGCCGCCAGCCCCGCCGCCGCCCGCGAGATGTTCCGGATGGTGAACAACGGCGGCTCCTACTTCACTCTCGCCAACACCGCATCCGGCAAGGACTGGTTCTTCGTCCACGAGAACGCCGCGGCGGGGCGGTTCTTTATCAACCATTCCGATGGCGGGCGGCAGATGGCGCTGGATGCGGCGGGGAACATGACTCTGATGGGTGAGCTCTTCACCGCCGGGAGTTGTTCGGCGGGTTGCGACCGGGTGTTCGATGCGGATTATCCGCTGCCCAGCATCCCAGAACAGGCGGCGCTGATGAAGACGCTGAAGCATCTGCCCAACGTCGGACCGACACCCGAGAACGGCCCGTTCAACCTGACGAAAATGACCGGCGGGATGCTCAATGAATTGGAGAAGGCGCATCTCTACATTGCCGAACTGGAAGAGCGTGACCGGCTGCGTGCCGAGAGCCTGACCCGGCTCGAAGCGGAGATGGCAACGATGCGCGAGACTGTTGCCGCGATGCAGGTCCTTCTCGCGGCACCAGCCGACCGATAAAGGCTTTCCAGCTATAGGAGGATCACCCATGCTCCGCCGCGCTCTGCGCATCAAAGACATGGGTGATGCACTTGGTCCAATGCAAACCGCAAAGGCCATGGAACATTGCAGCCCGCCTTGACGGCGGGCATGCGTTTCCAGGTTTCATCCGGCGCGGCGGGCTGGCGTTCCTGCAGATCGCGCCGGGAACGGTGGGCGGACCCGCAGGTGATCCCCTGCCCAACGCCCGGTTGCCCGGCATCGGGCGCGCTTGATCGGAACCGGGCGTGGCCATATCGTTTCGCCATTGTGTCAAGCCACTGTTTGTCAATCCATCCTGCCCAAAAGGAATCTCTCCGTGTCCCTGCGCTCCTCCGCCTTCGCCCTTGCGCTGCTTGCGCCTTTGCCGGCTTTCTCTCAAACCACCTTTCTCTCCGGAGACCGCAGCATCGAAGGCAATCTGTGCGTCGGGGAATCCTGCACCAGCACCGAAACCTTCACCGACACCGCGGTGCTGCGGCTCAAGGACAACAACGTGCGCCTGAAGTTCGACGACACCTCGACCGCGGTGGATGTCCCACAGCGCGACTGGTCCATCATTCTCAACGATCCCTCGTCCTCGGGCAGCGAGTATTTCGCGATCCGGGACGAGACGGCGAGCAACACCGTGTTCAAGATCGAAGGCGAGGCCCCGCCTTTCGCTCTTTACGTCGATAACAATGGCTACATCGGTGCGCAGACCCAGTTCCCGCAAAGAAACCTGCATCTGGTTGGCTCGGTGCCGGGGCTCGCCATCGACGATCCCAATGGTGCGCGGCGATGGGACCTCTGGCAAAGCTCCCTCGGCCTCCAGTTCCTGGACTACTCGACGACATATGGTCAGACCGTCACAAGGCCCAAAGTCGTGATTTTCGAAAATGGCGCACCGGAGCATTCCCTGGTTCTGGAGAGCGGCACCGGCAACGCCGGACTCGGCACGAGCAGTCCGGGCGCCGCGCTGCACGTGCGGCGTACCGACGGCACCGCCGCGATCAAGGTGGAGAATACCAGCGCGTCTACCTCCGCCGTGCGCGAAATGTTGAACATGAGCAACAAAGGCGGCTCCTACTTCACCCTCGCCAACACCGACAGCGGTACGACCTGGTACTTCACCCACGAACAGGCCGCGCCCAACCGCTTCATCATCACCGATGGCGTGGCGGACGGGCCGGAGATGACTCTGACGGCGGACGGGGATCTGACCGTGCAGGGACGTTTCATCTCGGGCAGCACCACGCTGAACGTGCCCGATTACGTGTTCGGCCCGGAGTACGCCCTGCGCCCGCTGACCGAGGTCAGGGACTTCATCGCCGAGAACCGTCACCTGCCGGACATCCCCTCGGCGGCCGAGATCGCGGACACGGGCCTCGACATGACCGACATGCAGATGCGGCTCTTGCGGAAGGTGGAGGAGCTGACGCTCTACACGTTGGATCTCGAAGCGACGAACCGGGCGCTGGAGGCCCGTCTGGCCCGATTGGAGGCGGCGCAGGCGGCGCGGTGAGAGGCCGGGCGGAAACGGCTTGGTGAACGGGGCGGGCCGCGTTAACCTTTTCGGATTGATTCAAGCTCCCTTTCGATGAGGAACTCCATGACCCGTCCCTTCCGCGCCCTTGCCGTACTCGCGCTATGCGCTCTGCCGCCTGCTGTTGGCGCTCAGACCGTGTTGACCGGCGATCACAGCGTCTCTGGCACCCTGTGCGTCGGCGGCGGCTGCGGCGACGCCGAGAGCTACCCCGAAGGCCCGTTGAAGCTGAAAGCGAACAATACGCGCATTCTCTTTGAAGACAACTCCACCACCAGCGGCTTCCCGGCCAACGACTGGCTGCTCGAGGCCAATGGCGAGAGTCCCTCCTCCGGCGACTATTTCGCCATCATCGACCAGGACACCGGCAACAATATCCTCCAACTCGAAGCGGGCGCTCCGGCCAACAGCCTGTTTGTCACGGATAGCGGCTATGTCGGTCTGAACACGACCATCCCGAGGGGGGCGCTGCACCTCGTGGACTCGAGCCACACGCCGGAATTCTATCTTGAGGATGCACGGACAGGTAATGAGAGTCTGTGGAAGGTTGCGGCCAACGACGTAGGCTTTTACGTGCGCGAAGTGCCGAGCCCCGATATTGTCCGTATCCCCTTCGAGATCAAGGGAGGCGCCCCCGACAATGCGTTTGCCGTGTCCGAGACCGGCGCGGTGGGATTGGGTATCGACGAAAGCCTCGCCGCCTCCCTGCACATCCTGCGCAGGGACGGCACCGCGAGTGTGCTTGTCCAGAACACGTCCGAAAGCCCCGCCGCCGCCCGCGAGATGTTCCGGATGGAGAACAACGGCGGCTCCTACTTCACCCTCGCCAACACCGCATCCGGCAAGGACTGGTTCTTCGTCCACGAGAACGCCGCGGCGGGGCGGTTCTTCATCAACCACTCGGGCGGCGGGCGACAGATGGCGCTGGATGCGGCCGGGAACATGACCATCGAAGGCGAGTTGTTCACCGCCGGGAGCTGTTCGGCGGGCTGTGACCGGGTGTTCGACGCGGATTACCCGCTGCCCAGCCTGCCCGAACAGATGGCCGCGATCCGCGAGGCGGGGCACTTGCCCAACGTCGGCCCGACCGACGAGGACGGTCCGTTCAACCTCACCGCCATGACCGGCGGCATTCTGAACGAGTTGGAGAAGGCCTATCTCTACATCGACCAGTTGCAGACCGCTCACGATGCCCAGGCCGCGACTGTGCGGGCGCAGACAGCGGCGCTCGCGGCGCAATCGTCCGAGATCGCCGCACTGAGACAGGACCTGGCGGCGCTGCGCGACCTCGTTCAGGCCCGGTCCGCTGCCTCGGACCAGTGACGGCAGCGATCGGGCGAAGGCGGCGCAGGTAGAACCGGGGTCTTGACGGAACCGCGTGACCGGAAAAGACTGCGCCGTCTTTCCCGAGACCATTTTGCACACAGCACCTATTGAACCCGTTCCCTGTCCGGAGCTTCCCATGACCCGATCCGCGCCCCGCGCCTTCTCCGTTCCGATGGCCTTCCTCGTCATGTCTTTCTCTACTGCGGCCCATGCCCAGACCACCGTGCTCGCCGGCGATCACAGCGTCGATGGCGCGCTCTGCGTCGGCTTTCACTGCACCTCGTCCGAAACCTTCCCCGGAGACGCCGATCTGAAGATCAAGGAGTCCGATCCGCGCCTGCTGTTCGAGGACACCTCCACGATCACCGGCGTCGCGACGACCGACTGGGAACTTCGGGCCAACGATCCAGGCACCGGGCCGGAGTATTTCGCCATCCGCAACGCCGACGCGGACCGGACGATCCTGCGGCTCGACCGCGATGCGCCCGCAAATTCGCTCTACGTCGCGTCGGATGGCCGTGTCGGTTTCGGGACCACGCTGCCGGGAGGGAAAGTCTCCGTAGAAGCCAACGATGGCTATGCGCTGCGCCTGAACCGGTCGAACACCGATGTCAGCAGCACGTTCTACAACCTCCTGATCTACCAGGACGGAACCCTCGCCATCAGCCAGCGAGTGGACGGTGTCGCCAACTTCATGATCCACAAGGACGCGATGACGGGCGGCGTCGACATATCCCAACTGGGTGTGACCGTGAACGCCTACAGCACGGCGGCAGACTTCACGGTCAAGAGCTTCTCCGATCCCTATGCGCTCTATGTCAACGGACAGTTCGGGTATGTGGGCCTCGGGACATTCTTTCCGGACTCGCAGTTGCACGTCCAGCGCACCGACGGCAATGCCAGGATCAAGGTCGAGAACACCACCGCCAGTCCCACCGGCGTGCGCGAGATGTTCAACATGACCAACAAGGGCGGCAGCTACTTCACCCTCGCCAACACCCAGAGCGGCACGACCTGGTATTTCACCCATGAGCAAGCCGCGCCCAACCGCTTCATCATCACCGATGGCGTGGCCGACGGGCCGGAGATGACGCTGACGGCGGAGGGGAACCTGACCATCCAGGGGCAACTCTTCACTGCCGGAAGCTGCGCGGCCGGCTGTGACCGGGTGTTCGACGCGGATTACCCTTTGCCGACCATTGCCGAGCAGGCGGCGCAGATAAGGGCGCTGAAACACCTGCCGAGTGTCGGGCCGACTCCGGAGGACGGTCCGTTCAACCTGACCGCCATGACCGGCGGGATGCTGAACGAGCTGGAAAAGGCGCATCTGTATATTGCCGAGCTGGAAGAGCGCGATACTGCGCGGGCGCAGGATGTGGCCAGCCTTCGCCGGCAGAACGCCGCGATGGAGGCCCGTCTCGCCCGGCTTGAAGCGGCGCTGGAGGCGCTCTTGCCGGAGAAGTGAGGCGAGGCGGCGGGCCTGCCTTTTGGATAACAATGCGGTGTCATCCGCTCGGCCGTCGCCGTCCGGCGGTCCAATTTCAGGAAAAGGATGAGTTTCAATGATCTTCAATCGAATGACAGACCGGAGCGGCATGCTCGGGGTTGGTTTGGCAGCGGGACTGATGCTGCTGGCGGCGCAAGCGGCGGCGCAGGTGACGCAACTGTCGTCCACCGACTCCTACATCAACGACGAGCTCTGCGTCGGGACCGGATGCAATGGCACCGAGGCCTATGACGACGACACGCTCACGCTGAAGTCGACCTTTCTCAAGGTGCTCTTCGACGACACTTCGGCATCGACGGCCGCGGATCGGGACTGGTCGATCCAGACCAACCTGACCTCTTCCGAAGAGTTCGTGATCGAGGATGAGACAACGGGCGCCAAACCGTTCCAGATCGCCGGTGGCGCACCGGAGTCGGCGGTTTACGTGGGCAGCAACGGGTACGTCGGGATCGGCACGACCATCCCGCAAGGCGAACTGCATATCGTTGATCCGGTAAGCAGAACCGTCAGTCTGGTCTTGCAGGCGGACGTTCCGAGTGTTTCCAAGATGCTGATGAGCTACACGGGGTCGGCGTTGCTTTTCTCGGATTTTGACCTGGGAAACGCCGTGCTCAGAATGTCCATGTCTGCACCGAGCAATGCCATGACCATTGGGAGCAACGGCAATATCGGGTTCGGTACCTCCTTGCCATTTTATGCCATGCACCTGTTGCGCACGGACGGGACTGCGACGATCAGGGTCGAGAACACCGCCGCCAGCGGGCAGGCCGCGCGGGAGATGTTCAGGATGGACAATTATGGCGGGAGTTACTTCACGCTGGCCAATTCTCAAAGCAACAAGGACTGGTATTTCGTCCACGAGAACGCGGCGGCGGGGCGTTTCTTCATCAACCATTCGGACGGCGGGCGGCAGATGGCGCTGGACCCGGCGGGGAACATGACCATCGAAGGCCAGCTCTTCACCGCCGGAAGCTGTTCGGCGGGCTGCGACCGGGTGTTCGACGCGGATTACCCGCTGCCGAGCATCGCGGAACAGGCGGCGTCGATGAAGGCGAACAAGCATCTGCCGAACGTCGGGCCGACGCCAGAGGATGGCCCGTTCAACCTCACCGCCATGACCGGCGGGATGCTCAATGAACTGGAGAAGGCACATCTGTATATCGGACAGCTGCACGAGGAAAACGCCGCGCAGGCGGCGGAGATCGCGGCCCTGCGTGCGGAACTGGCCGAGCTCCCCGGGATCGTCGCGCGGCTGGAGGCGCTGGAGGGCCGCTGAGCCGGCTTCCCGGACAGGGACGGGGACAACCGCCGTCGACCGGCCTTGCCGAAAACCCGGCCGTTCGTACACTGGTCAACAGGATCACCTCGCCAGGACCCGGCGCAACCCGTCTCCATTGGAGGATACCATGACCAGACCCTTCGCCCTTCTCACCCTGCTCCTGCTCGGCCCCGCCTCCGGCGCCTACGCGCAGGTGCTAGAAGCCAGCTCCGACGCCACCATCCGCAACCGGCTCTGCCTCGGCGGCTCATGCGCCGACGACCCTTCGCCGAATTTCGTGGCCGATGTCGACGGCACCGGACTCGAACTGCGCGATTTTCGCGGCCGGATCGACTATATCGACGCGTCGACCAGCAGCTTTCCTAACACGAACTGGGGAATCGAGTTCAATGAACCCAGTCTCAGCATCGCCGGCGGCGGCCTCGAGTATTTCGCCATCTCGGACGAAAGCGCCGGGACGGTGCCGTTCCTGATCCGGGGCGGCGCGCCGACCAATGCCTTCTACCTGGCCGCCAACGGCGATCTGGGCCTGGGCACCTCCTTGCCGCAGAAGAACTTGCACATCGTCGAAGCCGGGGAGGCAGCCATCCGGTTTCAGGACACCGGCGGCGTGCCCTATACTTGGGATCTGCGCGGCAACGAGGGGGGGTTCTACATCTATGACGTGACGCAGAGCACCATCCCCTTCGAGGTCCGCGGGAACGTGCCAACCCGCTCTTTCGTGCTTGAAGAAAACACCGGAAACCTGGGTCTCGGCCTGCCCTCGCCCGTCGCGCCGCTGCACATCCAGCGCGATGACGGCAGCGCATCGGTGGTCGTGGAAAACACCGCCGCCAGCCCCGCCGCCCCGCGCGAGATGTTCAAGATGTCGAACAACGGCGGCTCCTACTTCACCCTCGCCAACACGGCGAGCGGCAAGGACTGGTACTTCGTCCACGAGAACGCCGCGGCGGGGCGGTTCTTCGTCAACCATTCCAGTGGCGGGCGGCAGATGGCGCTGGACCCGGCGGGGAACATGACCATCGAAGGCCAGCTCTTCACCGCCGGAAGCTGTTCGGCGGGCTGTGACCGGGTGTTCGACGCGGACTACCCGCTGCCGACGATTGCTGAGCAGGCGGCGATGATACGGGAGATGAAACATCTACCGAACGTCGGACCGACCCCGGAGGATGGGCCGTTCAACCTGACCGCCATGACCGGCGGGATGCTCAATGAACTGGAAAAGGCGCATCTTTATATCGAGCAGTTGCACGGCGCGTTGCAGGCGCAAGGCGAAGACCTGGCTGAACAGAAGCGTCTGAACGCGGCGCTCCTGGAGCGCATCAACCGGATCGAGGCGGCGCTGAGTCTGCAATAGCCCGAAGCGGTCGTGCGCGGCGGGTCGGGGCGGCTGGCCATCCGTGGACCCGCCGACACTGTCCGGGAGATGGACCGCTTGACCATTTCCGGCTACGCTTTGCGCGCTTCATCCAGATTTTTTCAGTCCAGACGAGAGACATGCCATGCAATTTCCGACAGCCTCCGCCACAGCCCTGACCTGCCTTTTCACCGGCCTCCTGTCTCCGGCACTGGCGCAGGATATCAGCGGCGCCAACCTGACCCTGACGGGCAAGATCACGCAGAACGGGACGAGCACGAATTACTTCGAAGGCAGCTATTCGTCCTTCAATGGCTCCATGTGCGTGGGCAACAGCTGCCTTACAACCGAGGCCAACGGACTCGGCAACCCGGCCATCAAGCTGAAGTGGTCCGAGCCGCAGATCATCATGGACGATACCAGCAGCGCCACCTTCAACGACCGCGACTGGCGGATCGGGCCGGCGCGCAGCGGCTCGGCGCGCGTCTTCATGATCATGGACGAAGGCACCGATTGGGAAAACTCCGACGAAGTCATCCCGTTCAGCATCGTCGGCGGAGCGCCGGCGAATTCCTTCTGGCTCGACAGCCAGGGCAGGCTTGGCCTAGGCACCTCCATTCCGCAGAACCGGATACACATGGTCGCCGCCGACAGCCCCGGTATCCTGTTCGACCAGGTCGGCTCCAACGGGAACCAGCGCTGGACGCTGTCCGGAAACGAAGAGGCCTTCTATCTCGGCAATGCGGATACGCTGGATTACCCCCTGATCGTCGATGTCGCCGCGCCCGATGGAGCACTGCTCGTCGACGGCAGCGGCAACATCGGCGCGGGTGTCAGCGTCCCCCTCGCCCCCTTGCACGTCAGCCGCACGAATGGCACCGCTCGTGTTCTCGTGGAAAACACTGCCGCAAGCCCCGCTGCCCCGCGCGAGATGTTCAAGATGTCGAACAACGGCGGCAGCTATTTCACCCTCGCACTTCGTCCACGAGAACGCCGCGGCGGGGCGGTTCTTCGTCAACCATTCCAGTGGCGGGCGGCAGATGGCGCTGGACCCGGCGGGGAACATGACCATCGAAGGCCAGCTCTTCACCGCCGGAAGCTGCTCGGCGGGCTGTGACCGGGTGTTCGACGAGGACTACCCGCTGCCGAGCATTGCGGAACAGGCGGCGCTGATGAAGACGCTCAAGCACCTGCCGAATGTCGGTCCGACGCCGGAGGATGGGCCGTTCAACCTGACCGCCATGACCGGCGGGATGCTCAATGAACTGGAGAAGGCGCACCTTTATATCGGTCAGCTGCATGAGGAAAACGCTGCGCAGGCGCAGGCGCTGGCCAGTTTGAGCGCCGAAGCGCGGGACGCGAAGACCGAGAACGCCGCCCTCGCCGCCCGGCTGGCGAAGCTCGAAGCGCTGGTCGAGAGCCTCACGCAGTAAAACAAAACGCCCGGCGGTCTCCCGCCGGGCGTTTTACATCGCATCATGCTTCCGAACTCAGGCGGCGTCGAACTGTTCCATGACGGCGTCGGAGGCCTCGAAGTTGGTCGTCACGCGCTGCACGTCGTCGTCGTCTTCCAGCGCGTCCACCAGCTTCATCAGCCCTTGCAGACCTTCGAGGTCGAGTTCCGTCGTGGTGGTCGGCTTCCAGATCAGCTTGGTGCTCTCGCTTTCGCCAAGGGCCGCCTCCAGCGCCGAGGAGACCTCGCCGAGGTCGGTATCGGCGCAGTAGACCACGTGGCCCTCTTCGGACGATTCCACATCCTCCGCCCCGGCCTCGATCGCCGCCATCATGACGGTGTCGGCATCGCCCACGGAAGCCGGATAGATGATCTCGCCCTTGCGCTCGAACATGAAGCCGACGGAGCCGGTCTCGCCGAGGTTACCGCCGTTCTTGGTGAAGGTGGAGCGCACGTTGGACGCGGTGCGGTTGCGGTTGTCGGTCATCGCCTCGACGATCACCGCGACGCCGTTCGGGCCATAGCCCTCGTAGCGGATTTCCTCGTAATCCTCGCCCTCACCGCCGACGGCCTTCTTGATGGCGCGTTCGATGTTGTCCTTCGGCATGGACTGGCCGCGTGCTTCCTTCACCGCGAGGCGCAGGCGCGGGTTCTTGTCCGGATCGGGATCGCCCATCTTCGCAGCGATGGTGATCTCCTTGGAAAGCTTGGAGAACAGCTTGGCCCGCAGTTTGTCCTGACGGCCCTTGCGGTGCTGGATGTTTGCCCATTTACTGTGGCCGGCCATGGTGAATGCCTCTTCTCGGGTGGTCTCGGTGTGGAAAAATCTGCGTCTCTATAGGTCATGCGGGGGGCGTTTGCCAAGGGTGGGCTTGGCTTTCGTCGCGCGCATGCCTAAGCCTTGGCCATGGCCCGTTTCCTCCTCCTCCAGCTGCGTCCCGAACCCGAGGCCAGCGATGATGAATACCGCGCGATCCTTGCCAAGGGCGGGCTGCGCGAGGCCGAGGTGCATCGTCTCCGGCTCGATTGCGAGGACCTGCCAGACGGGCTCTCGCCGCTGGATTACGCGGGGGTGATCGTCGGTGGCGGTCCAGGCTGTGTGTCCGACGCGCCGCGGGACAAGACGCCGGTTGAGGCAAGGATCGAGGCGGCGTGCCTGTCGCTGATGCCCGCGATCACGGCGCATGACGTTCCGTTCATGGGCTGTTGCTACGGCATCGGCATTCTGGGCCACCACCTCGGGGCGGAGGTGTCCAAGGCCCGGTTCGGCGAGCCGGTCGGCCCATCGACCTGCGTCAAGACGGAGGCCGGTTTGGCCGATCTGCTGCTGGCGGGCCTTCCGGAGCGCTTCGACGCCTTCGTCGGCCACAAGGAGGCGCTGCAAGTCCTGCCGGAAGGCGCGGTGCACCTGCTGTCGTCGGAGGCCTGCCCGTTCCAGATGATCCGCCACGGCGAGAACGTCTATGCCACGCAGTTCCATCCGGAAGCGGACGCGGCGGGGTTCGAAACGCGCATCCGGATCTACAAGGACAAAGGCTATTTTCCGCCGGAAACCGCAGACGACCTGATCGCCATGTGCCGCGCCGCGGATGTGACCTGGCCCGCGCGGATCCTCGAAGGCTTCGTTCAGCGGTATCGGTGAGGACAGGCCCGGAAACTTGCAAAGTTTCCGATCCGATTTCTTTTCAAGAAATCGCTCCCGCCTCACCGCTCGCGCAGCACCGCCCCGGGGTTCATGATGCCGCAAGGATCGAGCGCATCCTTGATCGCCCGCATCGCCCACAGTTTCGCCGGATCGCCGTAGCGCTCCAGGTCGCCGACCTTGTGCCGCCCGATGCCATGCTCCGCACTGACCGAGCCGCCGCGCGCGTCCGCAAGATCGTGCACCAGCGCCGTCACCTCCGCGCTGCGCCCTTTCAACGCCGCCTTCGCCACGCCCGCGGGCGGGAAGACGTTGAAATGCAGGTTGCCGTCACCCAGGTGGCCAAAGCAGTTGATCCGCCAGTCGCCGATTTGCCCCAAGACTTGTGTTGCCTCCGCGATGAACCCCGCAACCTCCGACAGGGGCAGGGAAATATCGTGGCTCGCCACCGCGCCGATGCGCTTGTTCGCCTCCGGAAAATGCTCGCGCAGGTTCCAGAAGTCCTGCCCCTGTTGCAGCGATTGCGCGATCAGCCCGTCCGTCACCAGCCCGGCCTCGAACCCCGCTTCGAACAGCCCTTCCAGAGCGGCTTGCGGGTCCTGCCCGGCGGAGAAGCCCAGTTCGATCAGCACGCACCACTCCGGCGCGTCCTCCCAAGGCAAGCGAATCTCCGGCAGCGTCTCGCGCAGGAAGTCGAAGCCGGTCCGGTGCATCAGTTCGAACGCGCTCACCCCCTCGCCGATCCGGTCCTGTGCCATCGACAGCAGCGACAGCGCCGCCGCCGGCCCCGGGACTGTGAGCAGCGCGGTGCCGATCTCTGCCGGTCTCGGAGAGAGCTTCAGCGAGGCCGCCGTGATCACCCCGAGCGTGCCCTCCGCGCCGATCAGCAGATGCCGCAGGTCATAGCCGGTATTGTCCTTCCGGAGCCGTTTCAGCCCGTGGAAGACCTGCCCGTCCGGCAGCACCGCCTCCACCCCGAGCACCAGATCGCGCGTGTTGCCGTAGCGCAGCACGTTCACGCCGCCGGCGTTGGTCGAAAGCAGACCGCCAATCCGGGCCGAGCCTTCGGAGGCGAGCGACAGGGGAAACAGCTTGCCCGCGCCGTCCGCCGCGACCTGCACATCCGCAAGGATGCAGCCCGCCTCCGCCACCAGCACGCTCTCCTCCGGATAGACCGCCCTGACCGCGTTCAGCCGCTCCAGCGACAGCAACAGGGGCACAGCCGTCTCGCGCGGGATCTGCCCGCCGACGAGACCCGTGCCGCCGCTGTAGGGCACAAGCCCGACCCGCGCCGCCGCGCAGGCCTTCACGATGCGGGCCACCTCATCGACCGTGCGCGGCAGGGCGACATGGGTGGCATTGCTGCCCCAGCGCCCGCGTGGGTCTTCGAGATAGCGCGCCTCCGCAGGCCGTAGCATGCCCTCGGGCAACTCTGCGGCAAGCGTGTCGAGGAAAGCGGTGTCGGCGGGATTGAGGGGCATGTCGGGTTCGCGGGCAGTCTCTGGAGAAACACGGCCCCGGACCTGATCCGGGGCCTCGGGGTCATCGAGGCAGGAGGTCCCGGGTCAGACCCGAGACGATGTCGCGCGTTACAGCACCGCGTCTACCACACGCTTGAGACGCGATACGGTTCCGTCCACGTCATAAAGCTTGTCCAACCCGAACAGCCCGATCCGGAAGGTCGAAAAGCCCTCCGGCTCGTCACATTGCAAGGGCACGCCCGCGGCGATCTGCATGTCCCGCGCGGCAAAGGCCCGGCCGGACTGCACCTCGGGATCGCTGGTGTAGCTCACCACCACCCCCGGTGCGCCATAGCCATCGGCGGCCACCGAGCGCACGCCCTTGGCCGCGAACATCGCCCGCACCTTCTCGCCCAACTCCCATTGCGCCGACTTCAGCCGGGCGAAACCATAGGCCTTCGTCTCCGCCATGGCATCGCGGAACATCTTGAGGCCATCGGTCGGCATGGTCGCATGGTAGGCATGACCGCCACCTTCGTAGGCGGCCATGATCTGCTGCCACTTCTTCAAATCCACCGCGAAACTGTCGGAGGTGGTCTCCGCCAGACGCGCCATGCCGCGCTCGGAGAGCATCACCAGCCCGGCGCAGGGGGTGGAGGACCAGCCCTTCTGCGGCGCGGAGATCAGCACGTCCACGCCCGTCGCCCGCATGTCGACCCAGATGCAGCCCGAGGCGATGCAGTCGAGTACCATCAACGCGCCCACGCCATGCGCCGCCGCCGCCATCCGCGTGATGTAGTCGTCCGGCAGGATCACCCCGGCGGAGGTTTCCACATGCGGGGCAAAGACCACCGCTGGCCTGATCTCCGCGATCTTCGCCTCGACCTCCTCGATCGGACAGGGCGCAAACGGCGCGTCCTTGGCGTTGCCGGTCTGCCGCGCCTTCATCACCGTCGCCGAGGCAGTCAGCCCGCCGGTCTCGACGATCTGGCTCCAGCGGTAGGAGAACCAGCCGTTGCGCACGACAAGCACGTCCTGGCCCTTGGCGAACTGCCGCGCCACCGCCTCCATGGCATAGGTCCCGCCGCCGGGCACCAGCGCCACGCCATCCGCGTGGTAGACTTCACGCAGCATGGCGGAGATGTCCCGCATCACCTGCTGGAAGTCCTTCGACATGTGATTGAGCGAGCGGTCGGTGAAGACCACGGAAAATTCGTCCATCCCTGACGGATCGACCGTTTCAAGCAAGGCACCCATGGCATCCTCCCAAATTGCGGCTTTGCCAAAGGGGTAGCGCAGGGCGGCGGGGCGGGTACAGGGCGAAATGCGGAATTTCCGGCACCGGCAAGGAAATCTCAACCCCGATGCGTCACAGTGGGTGCCGGATGTGACGACAATGAGGGCAGAATGCCTGTGGTGTACCGCGCGGCGCTGGCCGCCTTGATGAGTATTCTGGTGTTTGCGGGCCTGCCGCGCGGGAGCCATGCCGAGGCCGCCACAGTCTTCCTGCAAGGTGGTGGTGCGCGAGCGCTGGTCGACCTGTCTCCGCGGCAGAAGGACAGCGGCGACACCCGCGCTGCCAGCCTGTTCACCGGCCAGAGCGGCGGCAGCCTCTTTGCCCCCCTGCCCCCGAGGGACCGGACCCCGACGCAGCGCAGCTTTGCCCCCGCCCGCTTCGACGCGCCCCTGATCGGCGGCACCCAGGCGGAGCGCCTGCGCCACCTGATCGCCAAGGCGGAGGCCGGGCCGATGGGCTACGACGCGGTGGTCTGGTCGGCGAAGATCAAGACGCCGAAGCGGCCCACGGCGATGACCGTTCAGGAAATCTACGACTGGATCAAGGCGACCCCGGGCCAGCACCACGCCATTGGCCGCTACCAGTTCATTCCGGCGACGCTGCGGCGGCTGGTGAACACGCTCGGGGTCGATCCGCGCACGCGCTTTTCGCCGCAGCTGCAGGACCGGCTCGCGGATCAATTGCTGGCGGAGGCGGGCTTCGAGAGCCTCGTCGCCGGGCGGCTCGGGCGGCGGGACTTCATGAACAATATCGCGAAGATCTGGGCAGGGCTGCCGAATTCCTCCGGCAAGTCGCATTACAGCGGCGTCGCGGGGAATGCGGCAACCATGAGCTGGGCGCGGTTCGAGCGGGAGATGAAGGCGATTTTCCCGGGGGCATGAGCGCCGTGCGATCTGGCAAGGATGGCTTCACCGAAATTGCCAAAAGATTAACAAGCCATTGATACGGAACGAAAACCTTACCCACGGGTAAGATCACGCCTCAGACCGGCCCCGCCAGCCGCTCCTCGCTCAGAAGCACGTTAGCGTCCAGATTGCCGACACCCGGCAGCGTCATGATCCGCCGCCGCAGCACCCGCTCGAAATCGGAAATGTCCCGCGCGACGACCCGCAGCCGGTAGTCATAGGCGCCAAGCACATGCTCCACCGTCTGCACCTCCGGGATCGCCGTCACCGCGCGCTCGAAGTCGTCCAGCGAAACACGCCCCTTCGCCGCCAGCTTCACGCCGAGGAAGACCGTCACGCCAAACCCCAGCGCCGCCGCGTCCACATCGAGCCGGGCTGTGCGGAACACCCCAGCCTCGCGCAGCCGCTTGATGCGCCGCCAGCAGGCCGGTTGCGACAGGCCCAACGCCCGCCCCAAGGCGCCAGCGCTCGCCGTGGCATCCTGCGCCAGCGCTCGCACCAAGGCGCGGTCGATGTCGTCGAGGGAAATCACAGCGGCAGGGTCTCCTCGGCCTTGAGCTTGGCCACATGCATCAGCGCCTCCACATCCGCGATATGCGGCAGGGTCAGCAGTTTCTCACGGTATAGACGCTGGTAATGCGCCATGTCGCGGGCAATCACCGAAAGCCGTACGTCCACCTGTCCGAGGAAGGTCTGGATCTCCAGCACCTCCGGCACCAGCCGGGCGGCGGCGAGAAAATCGTCGAAGGCTCGCGCCACGGTCTTGTCCAGCGTCACCCGCAGCGACACCTCCACCTCATAGCCCAGCGACGGCCAGTGGATCACGCCGCGTACCCCGCGCAGGATCCCGAGATCGCGCAGCCGCTCCAGCCGCCGCGCCAGCGTCGAGGCAGTCACACCCGCGCGCTCCGCCAGCACCGAAGCCGCCGCCTCCGGGTCCGACTGATAGTAGCGCAGAATGCGCCGATCGGTGTCATCGAGCATGAAAAAACCGCCAAACGTCGATTTGGAGAATAACTCTGCTTCTCTTTGGCAAAAATACCCGAAGAACGCAAACACTCTCGCCCCGCCCCCGCTAGAGTGCCCCTCAATCAACAAACCATCCCAGGAAGGATAGAGACATGCGCGTTTACTACGACCGCGACTGCGACGTGAACCTGATCAAGGACAAGAAGGTCGCCATCCTCGGCTACGGCTCCCAGGGCCACGCCCACGCGCTGAACCTGCGCGACTCCGGCGCGAAGAACGTCGTCATCGCGCTGCGCGAAGGCTCGCCCTCCGCGAAGAAGTGCGAGGCCGAGGGCCTGAAGGTCATGGGCATCTCCGAGGCGGCCGCCTGGTGCGACGTCATCATGTTCACCATGCCCGACGAACTGCAGGCCGAGACCTATCGCAAGCACGTCAAGGATCACCTGAAGCCGGGCGCCGCCATCGCGTTCGCCCACGGCCTGAACGTGCACTTCGGCCTGATCGAGGCGCCGGAAGGCGTCGACGTCATCATGATGGCGCCGAAGGGCCCGGGTCACACCGTGCGCGGCGAATACGTCAAGGGCGGCGGCGTGCCCTGCCTCGTGGCGGTGCATCAGGACGCCACCGGCAAGGCGCTGGAAATCGGTCTGTCCTATTGCTCCGCGATCGGTGGCGGCCGTTCGGGCATCATCGAGACCAACTTCCGCGAAGAGTGCGAAACCGACCTCTTCGGTGAGCAGGTCGTGCTCTGCGGCGGTCTTGTCGAGTTGATCCGCATGGGCTTCGAGACCCTCGTGGAAGCCGGCTACGCGCCGGAAATGGCCTATTTCGAGTGCCTGCACGAGGTGAAGCTGATCGTCGACCTGATCTACGAAGGCGGCATCGCCAACATGGATTACTCGATCTCCAACACCGCCGAGTACGGCCAGTATGTCACCGGCCCGCGCATCCTGCCCTACGCCGAGACCAAGGCCCGCATGAAAGAGGTCCTCGAGGACATCCAGCGCGGCAAGTTCGTGCGGGATTTCATGCTCGAGAACGCCGTCGGCCAGCCGACCCTCAAGGCCTCGCGCCGCGCCAACGACGAACACCAGATCGAGCAGGTCGGCAAGAAGCTGCGCGACATGATGCCGTGGATCTCCGCCGGCAAGATGGTCGACAAGACGAAGAACTGATCGCGACGATCGGTCCGGTTCCGGGGGGCGGCGCAGTCTTGCGCTGCCCCTTTTTATTGGGCAGACCGAACGCCGGGTAAGGAAACGCATGACCGTCGACATTCTTCCGGCCGATACGGCTCTGCTGGGCCCGGTGCTGCGGGCGGCGGAGACGACGTATAAGCTGCACAACACCCATCGTGCCGGGGAGCCCTCCGGTCCGTTCCGGGACTCCATCCTCCATGAATGGCTGAACGAGGCCTTGCAGGGCAGCCCCCGCCACGCGGTGCTGGCGGCGTTTCGCGAGGGGCAATTCGCCGGGTACATGCTGCTCAGCGCACCGGAAGAGGGCCAGTCGCTGGCCATGGTCAACGACATCTGGGTCGACGAGCGGCAACGCGGCCGCCGGATCGCCCCGGCGCTGCTGGCGGAGGCGATCCGGCTGCAGGAGAAGGCTGGCTGGGACTTCCTCGCCGGGACGATTGCCGACTGGAATACCGCCAGCACCGCCGCCTTCCGCCGTGCCGGGTTCCTCGACTGGCGCAACCACGGCGTGAAAGACGACGGGCGGCGCATTCACATCCTGGTGCACCCGCGCAAGGGCGTGACCCTGCCGCGCCGCCGCTGGCGCCTGCCTCCGGAACTCGTTGCGGCGCTCGCGCTGCTGCTGCCGGTCGCGTTGCTGGCCTGGCTCACACGCTGAGACCGCCACACACACGCGCCAAGGGCGAGTCGTTTGGACAAATCCCCCTCTTTGGTATAGGATCGTTGGGCTTCCAAGTTTTTTCCAGACCTGAGGGGGTCCAAATGAAGACTTTATCAATTGCTGCCTGCGCGGCTCTTTTTCTTGCCTCGGAGGCCTCGGCCGTCGTGACCGGCGGCACCTTGACAGGCGGCGCGGCCTTCACGGCGGGCGGGTCGTTCAACATTCTGACCGGCGGCGCCCTGACCGGTCTTTCCGTCGGCAATGACACGTTCAACGACAACAATGTCTATGCCTTCAACGAGGACCAGAACATCACGATTACCACGCCGATCACCGTCGACGTGGGCACGTCTCCGACCACCGGAGACGTGGTGGCAAGCCATTATGTCTTCTACGATCCGCCCGGCACCGGCGGGAAAAGCGCCATTGGATACGTGCTGTTCGACGCGATGATCTACGGCGTCGCCACCTCGACCACCAACCTCGCCAACTCCGACTACCTGATCAACAACACGGTGACCTACCTCAACCCGAGTTTGCGCGGGCTGGAGGCCGGGGATCTGGTGTGGATCGACAGCGGCAATCCTTACCGTCTTAACTACGACTGGAGTGCCGGGACGCCGGGGGATTACGTACGGGTATTCACCATGGAATCGCCCATCGCCGCCGCGCCGCTTCCGGCGGGCGGGCTGCTGCTTCTGGGGGCGCTCGGGGCGTTGGCGGTGCGGCGGCGCAAGGCAGGCTGAGAGGCTCTTGCGGGGGGCGGGCTTTCGGTCTACGCCCCCCGCATGACACCCGACATCACGCCCCGCAGCTGGGCCATGGTTCTGGCGCTCGGCTTTGTCTGGGGTGCCACGTTCCTCTTCATGGAAATCGCCCTGCGCGGCATCACCCCGGTCTGGCTCGCCGCCGGGCGCATCGGCTTTGCCATGGCGTTGACGGTGGTGGTCTGGCTCATGCTCGGCGGTCGGCTTTGGCTGACGGAGGCGCGGGCCTGGGGGGCGCTGATCGTCGTCGGCCTGCTGAGCACGGCGGTGCCCTTCGTGCTGCTGTCCTGGGGGCTGCAATACGTGACCTCGGGCTTCGCGGGCGTGTCGATGGCGGCGGTGGCGCTGATGGTGCTGCCGCTGGCGCACGTCTTCGTGCCGGGAGAGCGGATGACCCTGCGGCGGCTGATCGGTTTCCTGATCGGGTTCGCCGGGGTGGCGGTGCTGATCGGGCCGGAGGCGCTGGCGCAGTCGGGCGAGGCGCTGGAGCCGCTTGGGCGGCTGGCCTGCATCGCGGCGGCGGGATGCTACGCGGTGACCAGTGTGACCATGCGGCGGATGCCGCCGGTGGACAGCTTCGGTCTCGCGGCGGTGCCGCTGGTGATCGGCACCGCCTTTGTCATCCCGCTGGCCTGGCTGCAGGAGGGGGCGCCGGTGCTGCCGGACGGGCAGACGCTGCTGGTGGTGGCGGTTCTGGGGCTGCTGCCGACAGCGGGGGCGAACCTTTTGCGCGTGCTGGTGATCCGCAGCGCCGGGCCGGTCTTCATGAGCCTGACGAACTACCAGGTGCCGCTTTGGTCCGTGTTCCTCGGGGTGCTGCTCTTGGGCGAACCGCTGCACCCGAGTTTGCTTGTCGCCCTGGTGTTGATCCTCGTCGGGGTCTTCCTGAGCCAGTGGGGGGCGCTCAGACGGCTGTTCGGGCGCTGAGCGGGAAGCCCCGGGTCAGGCCCGGGGCGCACTGTCTCACCCGTCCAGTTTGGTCAGATCCGCCACCTGCGAGCAGGTCTTGCGGATGCTGCCGAGCAGGTTCAGGCGGTTGCGGCGGACGATCTGGTTCTCCGCATTGACCTGCACCGCCTCGAAGAAAGCGTCGATGGGACCGCGCAGCGCGGCCATGGCTTCCATCGCCTTGGCAAAGTCTTCCTCCGCCATGGCGGGCTTGATCATCTCATCGGCCTTCTCCAGCGCGGAGAACAGCGCCTTTTCCGCGTCTTCCTCGGCGAACTTGATGTCCGCGCCGAAGGAGTATTCGACACCATCGGCGGCTTCGGCCTGAGACAGAATGTTGTTCGCCCGCTTGAAGCCCTGCACGAGGTTCGTGCCGTCTTCGCTGCCGACCATGCCTTGAAGCGCCTGTGCCCGCTTGACCAGCATCGTCAGGTCATCCGCGTTCGGCATGGCAAGGCAGGCGTCGATGACGTCATGGCGAATGCCCTGATCGCGCAGGAAGACCTTGAGGCGGTCGTGGATGAAGGAGAGGAGGTCGTTTGACACCGACCCGAAAGCCGGGGAAAAACGTTCCTCAGCGGCGTCTTGCTGTGCATCGCCCCAAGCTGCAATTTCGTCTTTGCCAGACAAGAACCGCAATTGATCTTTATAGCAACTGATTTCTTCAATTAAACTAGAAGCTGCTTTTCGGTCTGAAAAATAGGCGTCTCGGTCAGAAAAATAATATCCCTCCCGACTTCTTTTCAAGTATATGTCGAACGCCTTATCCGAACGCAGGATCATGCTTATTTGTCCGTTGGCAGGAATGCTCGTGAGCGCTTGCATTTCTTCTTCGTGGTCTACGAACTCCCCGAATGGATTGGAATGCATACCGGAAAAGTCGGCGGACATGAGCACCTCCTTTAACGAAGAAAACAATATCCTTTGCAAGCAGAGCCGCTGCCCATTCCCCACAACCAACCGAATAACCCCCAGCGCCGCCCTTCTCAGCGCAAACGGGTCTTTGGACCCCGTGGGCTTCTCGTCAATCGCCCAGAACCCCGTCAAGGTATCCAGCTTGTCGGCCAGCGCCACGGCGACGGAGGTCGGCGCGGTGGGCACGTCGTCGGACGGGCCGAGGGGCGAGTAATGCTCTTGACACGCCGCAGCCACATCCGCCGGAAGACCTGCGGCTTCGGCGTAATACCGCCCCATGAGACCCTGCAATTCCGGGAATTCGTAGACCATTTCGGACGACAGGTCGGCCTTGGCCACCTCTGCCGCCTGCCCGGCGCGCTCCACATCGGCCCCGATCAGCGGCGCGATCTCGCGGGCCAGCGCCGCGATGCGGTCGATGCGGGCTTTTTGCGAGCCGAGCTTGTTGTGGAAGGTCACGTTCGACAGCCGGTCCGTCCATGCGGTCAGCCCGGCCCCCTTCGCCACGCGCAGGTCGTTCTCCCAGAAGAATTTCGCATCCGAGAGCCGCGCGGCGAGCACCTTCTGGTTACCCGCGAGGATCGTCGCGCCGTTGTCCGCCGTCTCGATGTTGGCGACGGTGACGAATTTCTCGATGCGGCCGGTCTTGGGGTTCTTCACGGAGAAGAACTTCTGATGCTCCTTCATCGAGGTTTGCAGCACCTCCGGCGGCAGGCCGAGGAAGGTGTCCGCGATGCTCCCCATGAGCACCACGGGCCATTCGACAAGGCCAGCCACCTCGCGCAGAAGACCCTGATCCTCGACGACTTCAAGGCCCTGTGCGAAGGCCTGCGAAGTGGCCTCCTGCCAGATCGCGTCGGCCCGTTCGGCGGGGTTGAGGATGACCCTGGCCTTCTTCAGCTTGGCCTCGTAATCCTCGAAGGACGAGACATCGAAGCGGCCATGGCTCAGGAAGCGGTGGCCTTCGGTGGAGCGCCCGGCCTTGATGCCGTCGATGTCGAGATCGACCACCTCCGCCCCGGCCTCGGTCACCAGCAAACAGAGGATCGAATGCAGCGGCCGGACCCAGCGCAGGGAGCCAGAGCCCCAGCGCATGGACTTCGGCCAGGGGAAATTGCGGATGGTCTTTTCCAGCACTTCGGCGACGATGGCCTCGGCCTTGCGGCCCGGGGTCGTCACCTTCGCGTAGTAGAAGCTGCCCTTCTTCTCTTCCCGCTCTTCCAGCTGCTCACGCGTCACCCCTGCCCCGCGCAGGAAGCCCTCCAGCGCCTGCTCCGGTGCGCCGACCTTCGGGCCGCGACGTTCCTCCGTCAGGGTCGGGCTTTCGGCGGTCAGCCCCTCCAAAGTCAGCGTCAGGCGGCGCGGCGTCGAGAAGGCGGCGGCCCCGGCATAGGTCAGACCTGCCTCCACCAGCCCGTCCGTCACGAGTTTCTTCAGATCCTCGGCGGCCTTGCCCTGCATGCGGGCGGGGATTTCCTCGGAGAAGAGTTCAATCAGAAGGTCGGGCATCGTCTCACCTGCAAATGCGCCCGCGCCGGGGCGCGAGCGGGGGTCGGTTTGCAGGGGTGATTACCGGGCAACGCCCCGGGGAGCAAGCGGTCAGGCGGTGACTTCGCGCAGCTTGCCCTCGGCCTTGAGTTTGGCGCGGCGGGCCATGGACATGACGTCCGAACCGGCGCGGCGCGGAATGATGCGATAGACGCCCTCGATAACGTTCTCCACCGCGAAGGCGATGAGGCCCAGACCGACGATGGCCAGCAGTATGCGTCCGAAGGCGAAGGAGCGGATCTCGCCGAGCGCCTCGCCAACGCCGCCCGCCTGCTCGGGGTTGGCGGTGTACCCGGCGTAGACGATCAGCATGCCGATGATGCCGATCACCACGCCCTCGGCGATGCAGCCGAATTTGAGCACCGGATCAAGGCGGCGCGTGGTGCGGGTGACGCGGATGTGTTCCTTGTACTTCTCGGCGAAGCCCTTGTAGGCGTAGTAGATGCCCGCCCCGATGGTTGCCGCGCCGACGCCGACGACCAGCCATGTGCCATAGGGCCATTGCAGCACGGTCTGAACGAAACCTTGCGTGCCCTCGTCCTTGCCGGACTGCCCGAGGGCCAGCCCGATGACGGAGGCGCCGATGGCCGCATGGATCAGCCCGGTGACGATCAGGCCCGTGCGGGCGATGGTGCCCTTGGCGCCGGTGCCGTAATCCTCCAGGTCCATCCATGCGTCGATCAGCCGCCAGACCATGTAGGCGATGAGCCCGAGGCCGATGGCAAAGAGCAGCGGGCTGCCCCATGGCTGGGACTTGAGGTCGGCGAGCGCGTCGGTGGTGCCCTGCGCGGAGCCACCCCGGATGGCGGCGGTGACCGCGAGGCCGCCGACGACGGTGTAGACCGCGGCGCGGGCGAAGTATCCGGCGCGCATGACGGGGGTGACCCAGGCGGGGGCTTTGTCGGACATGATTGATCTCCTCGGTTGAGGAGTCAGCGCATGAAGGGGCGGTTTGGTTCCCGGTAACGTGAGGCGGTGTTACTCTCGCACCGGGCAATCGTCGCCGAGCGGCGTGCCGTCATAGGCCTTCGCGCCGCAGTCGTTGATTTCCTGCCAGACATAGCCGCGCCCGTCCTCGGTGACGGCCACGACCCGGTCGATGCCGAATTCGATGTTGCGCTGGCCGGTGAAGACGAGGGCCTTGCCGGCGGCGATGGCGTCTCCGATGGCCTCGGCGTCGAAACAGTCGAACCAGTCGGGGGCGAGGCGCGGCTCGGCGCCCTCGTATGGCGCGTAAGTCTCGGTCATCATCGGCAGCGAGAGCGTCGTGGTGAAGCAGGCGCGGTAGCGGATCGGGGAGCTGTCCGCGTCGATGGCGGTGAAGCTGTCATAGACGATGGGTTCCGGCTCGCCGGTGACGAGATTGGTCAGCAGCACATCCGTCTGTCCATTGGCCTCGACGGTCTCATAGTACTGGTAGACCTGCGCGTAGTAGACCACCGCGCCGAAGATCAAGGCACTGATCACGATGGCCCCCGCCATGAGTTTGCCGATCACGCCGCGTAGCCCCCTGCCGTGGTCTGGACAAACGCATCCGCGCATTGCTTGGCCAGCGCCCGGACCCGGCCGATGTAGGCTTGCCGTTCGGTCACGGAGATGACGCCGCGGGCGTCGAGCAGGTTGAAGATGTGGCTGGCCTTGATGCACTGGTCATAGGCCGGATGCGCCATGATGATGCGCTTGCCGGTTTTCGGGTCGATGTGCTCCTGCGCGAGGATCGACGCGCATTCGGCCTCGGCGTTCTCGAAGTCCTTGAGGAGCTTCTCGGTGTTGGCGACGTCGAAGTTGTGGCGCGAGTATTCCTCCTCCGTCTGGCGGAAGATGTCGCCGTAGGTCAGCGGGATCGGCGAAGCTGGATCGTTGAACGGCATGTCCATGACGTGATCGACGCCAAGCACATACATGGCGAGTCGTTCGAGACCGTAGGTCAGCTCGCCCGAGACCGGGGTGCAGTCATGGCCGCCGACCTGCTGGAAATAGGTGAACTGCGAGACTTCCATGCCGTCGCACCAGACTTCCCAGCCAAGGCCCCAAGCCCCGAGGGTCGGGCTTTCCCAGTCGTCCTCGACAAAGCGCACATCGTGCAGGCCGAGGTCGATGCCGATGGCCTCCAGGCTGCCCAGATACAGGGCCTGAAGGTCCGGCGGCGACGGTTTGATGAGGACCTGGTACTGGTAATAGTGCTGGAGCCGGTTCGGGTTCTCGCCATAGCGACCATCGGTGGGGCGGCGGGAGGGCTGGACATAGGCGGCGGCCCAGGGCTGCGTCCCGAGGGCACGCAGGGTGGTGGCCGGGTGGAAGGTGCCCGCGCCGACTTCCATGTCGTAGGGTTGCAGAACGGCGCAGCCCTTGGTGGCCCAGTAGGTCTGGAGCCGGAGGATGATCTCCTGGAAACTGCGCGGTTTGGTGGTCGTCTCGGCCATGGCGTCCTTCCCGGTATTCGGTTGGCGTCTGATTATGCATCCGGACGGCGAAGATCAAGCGGGGGGGTGAGCGCCGGTCCGGCGAAGCCGGTAAACTCTCCAGTGGAGAGTTTGAGGCACGAACGGGCGGAGCCCGGGGAACGCCGGTCCGGCGAAGCCGACAAACTCTCCGGCGGAGAGTTTGAGGCGCGAACGGGCGGAGCCACGGATGGGCCAGGCGCAAGCAGCCTTCCCGGCGGATCGCGGAGGTCCCGGATCAGGTCCGGGACTGCGTCGCGTCAAACGTCCCTTGCTCCCCAGATCGACCCGGACATCGCCGCATACCCCTGCCCGGAAGTGCAATCGGTACACACCTCACCGGGTTTTGAAAAGGTCAGGATATTTTGACGTGCACCCCCCGGGGCATCTGTTACACAGGACTGTACTGAGAGACATCGAACTTTAAGGCCCAGGGGTCCGGTTGGTAATGAAGACAAGTCTATTTGCAGCCCTCGTGGCGGCGAACATGGTCGCGGGTGCGGCATTTGCGCAGGAAGAGCGGGTTTACATCCAGGTCGAGGCGCGCACCAGTCTGAGCGGGGCGCAGGACAGCGTGCGCAATTTCTCCGGCGAATTCCAGGACGTGAACGGCTTCGCGCTCGGTGGTGGCTGGTATGGCGTGGCGCTTGGCCCCTACAGCCGGGCCGATGCGGAGGCGCGGCTCGGCCAGCTGGTCCGCACCGGCGCGATCCCGCGCGATTCCTACATCGAGAGCGAAGGCGCCTATGGCCAGCAGTTCTGGCCGGTGGGCGCCCGGATCGGCCAGACCGATGTAGTCCAGCCCGAGGCGGACCCCGCCCCGGCAGCGCCACAGCCACAAGCGCCGGTCGTGGCCCAGGCCGATCCTGCGCCCGTGGTTACCCCTGCCCCTGCCCCTGCCCCGCAGCCCGAGCCGGAACCCGAGGAGACGGTGCGCGAGGCCCGACAATCCGAAGCCGAGCTGACTCGCCCGCAGCGCGACGAGTTGCAGATCGCGCTGAAATGGGCCGGGTTCTACAACTCCGGCATCGACGGCGCCTTCGGCGCGGGCACCCGCCGGGCCATGGCGGCCTGGCAGGCGGCCTATGACCATGAGGCGACCGGCGTGCTGACCACCCGCCAAAGGGCGCAGCTGCTGGGCCAGTATTACGCGATCCTCGACGGCATGGACCTGCGGACCGTGTCCGACACCCGCGCGGGGATCCGCATGGAGCTGCCGCTCGGCGTGGTGGAATTCGACCGTTACGAAGCGCCCTTCGCGCTGTTCAAGTCCAGGACCGACCTCGGCGCGCAGGTGTTGCTGATCTCGCAGCCCGGCGACCGTCAGACCATGAACGGCCTGTACGAGATCCTGCAGACGCTGGAAATCGTGCCGCTCGAGGGCGAGCGCACGCGCGAGGCGAACGGCTTCACCCTGATCGGCGAGAACGACCGCATCGTCAGCCACACCGAGGTTGGCCTGCGGGATGGCGCGCTGAAGGGCTTCACTCTTGTCTGGCCCGCGGGCGACGAGGAGCGGCGGACTCGGGTGCTCGGCCTGATGAAGGCGAGTTTCGAGCGCATCGACGGCGTGCTGGACCCGGCGACGGTGACGGATCAGGGCCAGTCCGTGGACCTCGTCTCCGGCCTCAAGGTGCGCAAGCCCAAGGGCACCGCGTCCGGCTTCTTCATCGACACCCGCGGCACCGTGCTGACCAGCGCGGAGAGCGTGGCCTCCTGCGAGCGCGTGACGCTGGAAGGCGCTTACAACGCCCGCGTCGTCGCCTCCGATGCCGCGCTCGGCGTGGCGATCCTGCGGCCCGAGGCGACTCTCGCCCCGCGGAAGGTGGCACAGTTCAACGTGGACACGCCCCGGCTGCAATCGGAAGTCGCGGTCTCCGGCTATTCCTTCGGCGGCGTGCTTGGCGCCCCCTCGCTGACCTTCGGCACGCTGGAAGACCTGCAGGGGCTGGGCGGCGAGCCGCAGCTGAAACGGCTGGCGATGGCCACCCTGCCCGGCGACGTCGGCGGCCCGGTCTTCGACACTGGCGGCACCGTGGTCGGGATGCTGCTGCCCCGGGGCGACGAGGGCGGCGCACGACGTCTACCCGAGGGCGTGAACTTCGCCGCCAAGCCGGTGGAAATCCTGAATTTCCTGCGCGGTCAGGGCATCCAGCCCGTGGCCCGCGGCACCGCCAGCCCGCTGGCGCCGGAGGATCTGACCGCCCTTGGCAAGGACATGACGGTTCTGGTCAGCTGCTGGTAAGCGGCTGGCCCAAGGGAGCGGGGCGGCCTGAGGGTATGCCCCGCACGTCCCGTTTGCGAAAAGGCGCGTGACGCTGGCAGGAGTGAGGGTGGCGAGAAACCGGCCGCCTTTCGGAACTCCGTTGTGCAATAGCCGGGTCCGGGATGGCTGAAATGCGGACTTTGCCGCCGTTGATCAGTCTAGCCTCAACGGCTGCTTTCGGTTCAGCGGCATTGACTTCGCGAACGCGCCGCTAAAATATCTGGCCATGAGATGGAGCAAATTGAAGCAGCGAATTGAAGAAGGTCTTGCCGACAGTGCTAAGGGGCGCGTTGAAGTCTGGACTACTCGTTATCGTAAGGCGCACGACCAAGAAGGCGAAGCTTGGATAACGATTGATGGGCAACGTGTTCATAGCATGGGCTCGATTACGCAGATGATCGAGTTTTACGAAAGAAGTCGCCAACTGCAAGAAGACCGCAACTGTCTGGACTACCGGGATCGCGAGCAGATTGTCGGCTATCGCGAGGCTCAAAAAGAAGTTGAAATGCAACTGCGAGAAGAGGGCGTAATACCTCTTTGGGAATTCAACGACGCCCTGTTTGACTATCTAAATATGTCTTTAGAGCAGGTCTTGACGTCAGACCAAATGATCGTTCGAGCACTGGGAATGTTCGACAAGCGACTTGGCAAGCGTCGTCTGGCCTCCATGGACGTTTCCGGGGAACATGGCCTTATACAGGGCTTTTTTAGTGTTCGTTGCGCCTTCGAAGGGCTCCGACTACGTCCGATCGCGAAACCGGAAAGCTGACATAGATAGCGGGTGCAGCATTCGTAACTTCGGGCTCAAACCGGTCAACCGTCTGGCAGATCATCGCATCGAGAGCAGGCCTTCAATGCCCCGTCTGGCCGGGCATCCAGCCTGACAAGCGGCTTGTTTGCGCCCTTGCGCGGCGCGTTCGTAGGGCGGGGCTCTGCCCCGCACCCTGATCGGGACTAGCCGCTCCTTATCCACTTTCCACCCGCGACCGAATTCCGGCTTGTCTGTTAACCGCTTCCGGGTATGGTTCGCTGCATGACTCACGCCGCACCGCAGAAACCGGCGCCTGACAGCCCGGATGTGACCATCATCACCGCCACCTCGCCCATGACTCCGTCGAGCCATGGCGGGCGGGCGAAGTGTCTGCAGCGCCTGGTGCGACTCGATCTGCCGGTGCCGCACACCGTGGCGCTCTCCTTCGACGCGGTCCACCGCATCGCGGCGGGCGAGATGCCGGATGTCGACGCCATGGTGCGCAGTTTCCCGGAAACCGCGCTGCTTTGCGTGCGGCCCTCCTCGGAGGATCCGGACTGGGGTGGCCCCGGCGCGATCCTCAACATCGGCATGAACGACGCCCGCTTCGTCGAACTGTCGGACCGCATCGGCGCGGAGGCCGCCGCCTCGCTCTACCTGCGCTTCGTGCAGGGCTACGCGGTGCACGTGGCCCGGCTCGACCCGGACATGTTCGATGACATCGAGGAGGTCGGGCAGACCGGCCTCTCCGCCGCCCTCGCCGCCTATGAGGAGGAAGCCGAGGAGCCTTTCCCCCAGGACCCCGCCGAGCAGCTGCGCGAGGTGCTGCGCTCCATGGCGCGGGCCTGGGAAGGCACCACGGCGCGACTGCTGCGGCAGGCGCGAGGTGCACCGGCGGATGCCGGACTCGGCCTCGTGGTGCAGGAGATGGCGCTCGGCCTCGGCGGCAAGGGCGAATGCGGCTCGGGCGTTTTGCAACTGGTGGACAGTGTCACCGGCCTGCGGCAGATCACCGGGCGCTACCTGAGCCAGAGTCAGGGCCGCGAGGCGCTGGAGCGCAAGGGCCAGAGCCTCTACCTGACGCGGGACCCGCGCGGCCCGTCGCTCGAGGAGCTCGCGCCGGAGGCCTTCGAAGCGCTGAAGGCCCACGCCGAGGTGATGCGGCGCAGGCTGCGGGCGGAAATGCAGATCGAGTTCACGCTCGAGAACGGCCATGTGCACATTCTCGACGGCGTCCGCGTGGCCCGCTCACCCCGGGCAGCGGTGCGGATCGCGGTACGGCTGGCGGAGGATGGCATCATCCCGCCGCAGGAGGCGTTGATGCGGGTCGATCCGCATTCGCTGTCGGAGCTGCTGCACCGGCAGGTCGCCCCGGACGCGCCGCGCGACGTGATCGGCATGGGCATCGCCGCCTCCCCGGGCGCGGCGACCGGCAAGATCGTCTTTTCCGCCAACGAGGCACAGGCCAGCGCGGCGCGGGACGAACCCTGTATCCTCGTCCGCCGGGAGACCGCGCCGGAGGACATCCGGGGCATGCACGCCGCGGTGGCGGTGCTGACAGAACGCGGCGGCATGACCAGCCACGCGGCGGTGATCGGGCGCGGCCTCGGCCTGCCCTGCGTCGTGGGCGCGGCGCGGATGAAATTCAACATGCGCCGCAAGCAACTGGTGGCGGAGGATGGCCGGACGTTCCGCGCAGGGGATGTGATCACCATCGACGGCACCCATGGCGCGGTGCTGGCCGGGGCGCCGGAGATGATCGAGCCGGTGCTGGACGACAGCTTCCAGACGCTGATGACCTGGGCGGACGAGGCGCGGGACATCGCCGTGCGTGCCAATGCCGACACGCCGGCGGATGCGGCCACCGCGCGCAACTTCGCCGCCGAGGGCATCGGGTTGTGCCGCACGGAGCACATGTTCTTCGAGGAAGACCGGCTCACGCCGATGCGCGAGATGATCTTTGCCGACAGCCCGCAGGACCGGGAGGCGGCGCTGGCCATGCTCCTGCCGATGCAGCGCAAGGACTTCACCGAGCTGTTCCGCATCATGGAGGGGCTGCCGGTCTGCATCCGCCTGTTCGACCCGCCCCTGCACGAGTTCCTGCCCACCAGCCGCGCCGGACAGCGCGATCTGGCAGAGGCGCTGGACCTGCCGGTGTCGGACGTGACCCGCCGTGTGGAGGCCATGGGCGAATACAACCCGATGCTGGGCATGCGCGGCGTGCGGCTCGGGATCACGGTGCCGGAAATCTACGACATGCAGGCACGGGCGATCTTCGAGGCGACCCTCGACGCCTCGCGGGATGGCGCGCCGGTGGTGCCGGAGATCATGCTGCCGCTGGTCTCGGCCAAGCGCGAGGTCGAGATCCTGCGCACCCGCATCGACGCGGTGGCGGCGGCGGTGCGGGCGGAGCGCGGGGCGGAGTTCACCTACCGGCTCGGCGTCATGGCGGAGACGCCCAGGGCCTGCCTGCGCGCCGACGAGATCGCACAGCACGCGCATTTTCTGTCCTTCGGCACCAACGACCTGACGCAGATGACCTATGGCCTGTCCCGCGACGACGCCGGGCGCTTCATGTCGGCCTACGTCCAGCAGGGGGTGTTCAGCGAGGACCCGTTCCACGTTCTGGACGTGGACGGGGTCGGCGAGCTGGTGGCGATCGGCGTGGCACGCGGACGGCAGGCCCGGCGGGACATCACCCTGTCGATCTGCGGCGAACATGGCGGCAACCCGGAGTCCATCCAGTTTTGCCGGGCCCTGGGCATGACCTACGTCAGCTGCTCGCCCTTCCGGGTGCCGGTGGCGCGGCTGGCGGCGGCGCAGCTGGCGATCCGGGACCGTCTGGGCGAAAACGTCTGATCTGTCCCGGTCGCGATGTGAAGTGGAAGAAAATTTTGCCGGGACAAAATTTTGGTTCGGGGGCTTTGCCCCCGGAGCCCCCAGGTATTTGAAGACCAAAGAAGACCGGAGCGCACCCTACGCCAGCTTGCTGCGCACATGCTCCGCGAAGTCGTCCCCACGCTTCTCGAAGTTGTCGTATTGATCGAAGCTGGCCGCAGCGGGGGCAAGCAGGACAATGTCCCCGGGCTGGGCTTCGGCCATGGCCGCGGCGACGGCGCGGTCCATTGTGGTGCAGATCTCCGCCTCCACGCCCGGCAGACCGAGGGCGAAGGTCTGCGCCTCGCGGCCGATGACATAGGCTTTCGTCACGTTCGGCAGGCCCGGCGCGAGGCCGGCAAGGCCGCCCTCCTTCATCAGCCCGCCACAGATCCAGCGGATGTTCCGGAACGCTTGCAGCGCCTTCAGCGCGCTGTCCACATTGGTCGCCTTGCTGTCGTTGACATAGCGCACGCCTTTGGCTTCGGCGATGGTCTGGCTGCGGTGCGGCAGGCCCTTGAAGCTGTGCAGCCCTGCCTCGATCTCGCGCGGGCCAAGCCCGAGCGCGCGGCAGGCGGCGTAGGCGGCGCAGGCGTTCTGGTGGTTGTGCGCGCCCGGCAGGCCGCCGATCTCGCGCAGGTCGATGGAGGCGACCTGACGTCCCTTGCGCCATTCGGTCAGGAACCCCTTGCGGGCGAAGACCTGCCAACCCGGGCCGGTGAGTTTCGCGGCGGCGGAGATGCGGATTACCCGGTCATCGCCCGGTCCTTCCGCCATCTGGTTCGCCAGGTAGCGCCCTTCCACCTCGTCGACACCGATCACCGCGCGGTCTGGGCCGCCTTCGGCAAACAGTCGGCGCTTGGCGGCGAAATACCCTCCGAGCCCTGCGTGGCGGTCGAGATGGTCGGGGCTGAGATTGGTGAAGACCGCGACGTCCGGGGTCAGCGCCCGTGCCAGGTCGGTCTGATAGCTGGAGAGTTCCAGCACCACCACGCTACCGTCCTCCAGCGGGTCGATGTCGAGAACGCCGCGCCCGATGTTGCCGGCCAGCTGCGAGTCCCGCCCCGCCGCGTGCAGCAGGTGGTGGATCAGCGCCGATGTGGTGGATTTGCCATTGGAGCCGGTCACGGCGACGATCTTCGGCGTACGGTCGAAGACTTCCCAGCCCTGCCCCATGGATCGAAAGAACAGGCCGATGTCGTTGTCCACCGGCACCCCGGCTTCCATCGCCAGCGCAATCACCGGATTGGGGGTCGGGTAGAGATGCGGAATGCCCGGGGAGACGATCAGGGAGGCGACGCCCTCGAACGCCTCGACCCGCTTGAATTCACACGCGGCGAAGCCCTCCGCCTCCGCGGCCTCCCGCGCCGCCGGGTTGTCGTCCCAGACGAGGACCTCCGCGCCGCCCTCCCTGAGCGCCCGCGCCGCCGACAGGCCGGAGCGCCCGAGGCCCAGGACCGCCACGCGGTGCCCTTCGAAACCGACAACAGGAATCATTGCATCCCCCACGGGTGACGGGGGCACGCGCCCCCTGTTTCTTCTTGGTCAAAATACCCATCGCCTTGCCCGCCACAAGCACTCCCGCTCGCCTGGACCCGAACGACCCGCACCGGGCGCCCACCCGAGGACGTCGCCGAAGGCGAAAGGACGAGAGCAAAGCGCGCCGCAGGCGCTCCGTGTGGTCAGTCTCAGCGCACCTTCAGCGTGGCGAGGCCGACGATGGCGAGGATCAGCGAGATGATCCAGAAACGGATCACGATCTGCGGCTCGGCCCAACCCTTCTTCTCGTAGTGGTGGTGGATCGGCGCCATCAGAAAGACCCGCTTGCCGGTGCGCTTGAAGTAGAGCACCTGGATGATGACCGAGAGCGCTTCGACCACGAAAAGCCCGCCGACGATGGCCAGCACCAGCTCGTGTTTCGTCGCCACGGCGATGGCACCCAAAGCCCCGCCGAGGGCCAGCGATCCGGTGTCCCCCATGAAGACGGCGGCGGGCGGCGCGTTGTACCACAGGAAGCCGAGGCCGCCGCCGACGACCCCCGCCGCAAAGACGAGGATTTCCCCGGTGCCGGGCACGTAGTGCACGTCGAGATACTCGGTGAAGTCGACCCGCCCCACCGCGTAGGCGATCACGCCCAGCGTCGAGGTCGCGATCATCACCGGCATGATGGCGAGTCCGTCGAGGCCATCCGTCAGGTTCACCGCATTCGCCGCGCCGACGATCACGATCACCGCAAACGGCACGAAGAGATAGCCGAGATTGATGAGAGTGTCCTTGAAGATCGGCATGGCCAGCTGATTGGTCAGCTCGGCGGGATGGTAATGGGCCGCCCAGAAGCCCGCGAGGCCCGCGATCAGGAAGCCGAGCAGCAGGCGCACCCGCCCCGAGACCCCGGCGGTGTTCTGTTTCTTCACCTTGGCGTAATCGTCGGCAAAGCCGATGGCGGCATAGGCCACGGTGACGAACAGCACCATCCAGACAAACGGGTTGTCGAGCCGCGCCCAGAGCAGCGTGGAAGTGGTCAGCGCCCCGATGATGAGCAGGCCGCCCATGGTCGGCGTGCCGGCCTTGACGAAATGGCCCTCCGGCCCGTCGGTGCGGATCGGTTGGCCCTTGCCCTGCCGCTTGCGCAGCACGTTGATCAGCGGCAGGCCGAAGAGGAAGCCGAACACCAGCGCCGTGAGAAAGGCACCGCCCGCGCGGAAGGTGATGTAGCGGAAAAGGTTGAAGAAATCCCCTCCGTCGCTCAATTCCGTCAGCCAATACAGCATTGCCGTCGTCCTTATCCGTCCTGATCCGCGGGGGCTTGGCCCATTTTGCGGATTGCGTCAACCACACGGGCCAGCCCCATGGAGAGCGAGCCCTTGACCAGCACCACGTCGCCCGCGTCCAGCTTGTGCGCGAGGCCCTCGACCATGGCGGCCGAATCCGGCTCCCATCGGCCCCTCTTGTCGTCCGGCAGCGCCTCCCAGAGGTGGCGCATCAGCGGGCCGATGCAGTGCACGCGGGCGATGTTGGCCATGGCGGGAAGGTCCGCGATGGCGGCGTGCAGCGCCGCCTCGCCCTGCCCGAGTTCCTTCATGTCGCCAAGGATGGCGATCCGCCGTCCACGGCCTACACGCCCGACACCGTTCACCGGCTGCGCCGCGGCCAGCACCTCCAGCGCGGCGCCCAGCGAAGCCGGGTTGGCGTTGTAGGCGTCGTCGATCAGTTCGAGCGAGAGCTCGGGGCGGGCGATGTCGAAGACCACCGTCTCGCGCAAACCGCGCCCGGCGCCGGGGTGCCATTGTGCCAGCGCCATCACCGCTTCGGCGCGGTCGAGGTCCAGCGCGTCGGTCACGGCGAGTACGCCCATGGCATTGAGGGCAAAGTGCCGTCCCGGCACCATGACCTTGTACAGCACGGACTGCCCGCCGACCTCGCCGTGTGCGACCGTGACGCTGTCATGCAGCGTGACATCGGTGACGCGGTAGGCGTTCTCCGCCTTTTCGCCGAATACGAGGACCTGCGCGGCCTTTGCCTCGGCCGCCGCGCGCAGGATCGGGCTGACGACGAGGTCGCCGTTCAGCACGGCGGTGCCGCCCGGCTCCAGACCGTCGAAGATCGCCGCCTTCTCGCGGGCGATCCCTTCAAGGCTTTCGAACGCCTCCAGATGCGCAGGGGCGACGATGGTGATCATCGCCACATGCGGACGGGCGAAGCGGGCCAGCGGGGAAATCTCGCCGGGATGGTTCATGCCGATCTCGATGACGGCGAAATCCGCGTCCTTCGGCATCCGGGCGAGGGTCAACGGCACGCCCCAATGGTTGTTGTAGCTCTTCTCGGCGGCGTGGACCGTGCCCATCGCGCCAAGGACGGTGCGCAGCATCTCCTTGGTCGAGGTCTTGCCGACGGAGCCGGTCACGGCAACGAGGCGGCCCTCGAACCGGGCGCGGCCAGCCTTGCCGAGGTCTTCCAGAGCCGCCTGCACATCGTCCACCAGCAGCAGCGGCGCATCCTCGGCCACACCCTCCGGAATGCGGCTGACCAGCGCGGCGCCCGCGCCCTTTTCCAGCGCCTGCTTCACGAAGTCATGGCCGTCGCGAGCGGCTTTCAGCGCAACGAACAGATCGCCCGGCGCAATCGTGCGGGTGTCGATGGACACGCCATTGACGGTGAAGGGCGCCAGCGCCCGGCCGCCCGTGGCAGCCACCGCCTCGTCAGACGTCCAGAGCATCACGAAATCCTCCCGTCCAGCGCCGCCACGGCGAGGCTTGCCTGTTCGACGTCATCGAAGGGATAGACCGTGTCGCCCACGGTCTGCCCGCTCTCGTGCCCCTTGCCGAGCACAAGCAGCGCATCGCCTGGTCCGAGTGCATCGACGCCGCGCAGGATCGCCTCCGCCCGGTCACCGACTTCCAGCGCCTCCGGGGCGCCAGCCTTGACCGCCGCACGGATCAGGGCGGGGTCCTCGCTGCGAGGGTTGTCGTCCGTCACGATCACCAGATCGGCATGCTCCGCCGCCGCCTGCCCCATCAGGGGACGTTTGGAGGTATCCCGGTCGCCGCCCGCGCCGACGATGGCAACGAGCTTGCCCATGACATGCGGGCGCAGCGCCTGAATGGCGGTCTCCACCGCGTCCGGCGTGTGGGCATAGTCGACGAAGACCGCCGCGCCGTTGTCCCGCGTCGCGGCCAGTTGCATCCGGCCCCGCACGGTGCCGAGCCCCGGCAACGTGTCGAAGACATCGGAAGGGTCCGCCCCGCAGGCAATCGCCAAACCGCAGGCCAGAAGCACGTTCTCCGCCTGGAAGCCGCCGATCAGGTTGAGCCGCTCCTGCCGCACCAGACCGTTGAAGGACAGGCGGATTTCCTGCCCTGTCGCGTCGAACCGTTGGCCTTCGAGGCACAGGTCCGCGGCATGGCGGCCCACGGTGATGACCTCCTGCCCCCGCGCCCGGGCGATGGCCAGCATGTCGACGCCGCGCGGGTCGTCGATGTTGATGACCGCCGTGCCGTCTTCCGGCAGGACGCGGGCGAAGAGCCCGGCCTTGGCGTCGAAATAGGCTTCGAAACTGGCGTGGTAGTCGAGGTGATCCTGCGTGAAGTTGGTGAAACCGGCGGCGCGTAGGGTCACCCCGTCAAGGCGGCGCTGCTCCAGCCCGTGCGAGGAGGCCTCCATCGCGGCATATTCGATCCCCGCCTCATGCGCCCCTGCCAGCATGCGGTGCAGCGTGATCGGCTCGGGCGTGGTGTGCTTGAGCGGCGCATGCCAGTCGCCTTCCACCCCGGTGGTGCCGAGGTTGACCGCCGGAATGCCCAGCGCCTGCCAGATCATCCGGGTAAAGGTGCTGACCGAAGTCTTGCCGTTGGTGCCGGTGACGGCGACCATCACCTCTGGCTGCCCGCCGAACCAGAGCGCGGCAGTGAAAGCCAGAGCCTGCCGCGGATCGGCGGCGACGATCACCGCAGCCTCCGACGCCGCGAGGACCTCTTCGGCGATCTCCGCGCCCTTGCGATCGGTCAGGATGGCCACGGCCCCGGCCTTCAGGGCGGTCTCGATGAAGGTCGCGCCGTGTACCCTGGTGCCCGGCATGGCGGCGAACAGCGTGCCGGGCCGCACCTCGCGGCTGTCCACGGCAAGACCGGTGATCCGCGCTTCGCGCCCACCCCGGGCCGTCAGACCCAGTTCCGCCAGACTCTTGGCTGCCACACCCATATGCGCCCCCTTGCTCACGTTGCGCTGCTCCATACGGCATCCCGGACCGGGTTGCCATATGGTTCCGGCAGGACGCGCCCAGGTGTCGGCATGTGGTGCGCCCCTAGTCGTCGATCGCCGGGGCCGAGGTCTGCATCACCCGCTCGACCTGCAGCCGCGACACGTCCGGACGCAGGCCCAGCAGCGGCGCGATGCGCTCGATCATCTGCGCGGCCACCGGAACGGCGGTCCAACCCGCGGTGCGGCGCGGCTTGGTCCCGGAGGTCTCCACCGGCTCGTCCAGCGTCACCACCAGCACGTAGCGCGGATCATGGGCCGGGAACATGCTGGCAAAGGTGGTGATGGTCTTGTCCTTGTAATACCCGCCGCCCTTTTCCTTGGGCTTGTCCGCCGTGCCGGTCTTGCCGCCGACGAAGTAGCCCGGAACCTCGCCGAAGGAGGCGGTGCCCTCGGTCACCACCTTGCGCAGCATGGACCGGGCGTTGGCAGAGGTCTGCTCCGAGAGCACCCGGGGGCCGGGCCGCGGGCCGGTCTGCTTGAGCAGCGTCGGCGTCACCTTCGTGCCGCCATTGGCGATGGTGGCATAGGCGGCGGCCAGATGCAGCGGCGAGGTGGAAATCCCGTGTCCGTAGGAAATGGTCACGGCGGAAAGGTCGGTCCAGCGCGCCGGGATCAGCGGCTTGCCCCCCGCTGCCTCGACGATTTCCAGCCCGGTCGGATCGAACAGGCCAAGCGCCTTGAGGAATTCCTGCTGCCGAGCCGGTCCGATGGCCAGCGCCATGCGCCCGGTGCCGCGGTTGGAACTCTTGACGATGATCTGCTCGACCGAGATGTTGCCATAACGGTGGCCCTCGAACTCGCCGATCTTGTGACCGCCGACCTTCAGCACCGCATTGGTGTCGATCACCGTGTTCGGGTTCACCAGCCCGAGGTCCATCGCCTGCGCGGCGGCGAAGATCTTGAAGGTCGAGCCCAGCTCGTAGACCCCCTGCACCGCGCGGTTGAACAGCGGGCTGTCCGACGGGCTGCCTTCGAGCAGCGCACGCGGGCGCTTGTTGGGATCGAAATCCGGCAGCGAGGCCAGCGCGATGACCTCGCCGGTGTGGACGTCCAGCAGCACGGAGGCCGCGCCCTTGGCGTTCATCAGCTTCATGCCGATGTCGAGCACTTCCTCGGTCACCGACTGGATCGTCAGGTCGAGCGACAACTCCAGCGGAGCGCCCTCTCGGGCCGGATCGCGCAGCGTCTCATCGAGATACCGCTCGATGCCTGCCGTGCCGATCACCTCGGCGGCATGCACTCCCTCGCGGCCGAAGCTGGCCCCACCCAGCACATGCGCCATGAGCGCGCCATTGGGGTAGAGGCGCATCTCACGCGGGCCGAAGAGCAGCCCCGGCTCGCCGATGTCATGCACCTGCTGCATCTGCTCGGGGCTGATTTTCTTTTTCACCCACAGGAACTTGCGCTTGCCTCCGGTGAAATCCCGGATCAGCCGCTCGCGGTTCAGGTCCGGAAATATCTTGAGCAGCTCCTCCGCTGCCCGCGCCGGGTCCACCATCTGGTGCGGGTGGGCATAGAGGCTGTGCGTCGACATGTTCGTGGCCAGCACCCGGCCATGGCGGTCGACGATATCCGCACGGCTGGCAATGATGGAGTTGCCGGAGGCATGGGCGCGCGGCTCGCTCGGCTCGGTCGCCGCCAGCGTGCCCATGCGGGCGCCGATCACCGAAAACGCACAGAAGAAAGTCAGCCCCAGCACCAGAAGCCGCCCCTCGGCGCGCACCCGGCTCTTGTCGCGCATCTGCTCGTGGCGGATGCGCAGGTTCTCGCGTTCGATGGCGTCCGGATTCTCGCCCCTCTGGCGGGCGTCGAGGATGCGGGCGAGCGGGCGGAGCGGTGTGCGGATCATTCTGCGGCTCCCGCGCTGGTGACGTCGATGGGCTGGCTGATGTCGATCTTGTCAGGCATAGGGAAGGCCACCTGGTCGACGCGCCCGAACTGGTCGGGGCGCAGCGGCAGCAGGCCGAGACGCTCGAAATTCAGGTCGGCAAGGTCCCGCAGCCGGTCGGGGCGGTTGAGATAGGCCCATTCGGCGCGCAGGATGGCCAGCCGCTCGCGGGCGGCGCCGATCTCCTGACGCAGACCCTGCACGCGGTCCAGTTCCGCCTGCGTGGCATAGTTCTCGCGGTAGGCCCAGAAGCCCGATCCGATCACCGCCAGCGCGGTCAGAAGAAACAGCAGGCTGCGCATGGGTCAATTTCTCCTTTGGTGATCGGGGGTTGCAATGTCCTCAGCGCTCAGCTCCATGGCCGGCACGGTGGTCCGCCGCCCCACCCGCAGCTTGGCGGAGCGGGCACGGGGGTTGGCCCTGAGCTCGTCCGCATCGGGGCCAACGGCCTTGCGCGTGACGATGTCGAAGGGGGCGGTCGCCTCCGGCGTCTCGTCCGAATAACGGTTCACATGCCGCTTCGCCTCGCCGTGCAGCTGGAAGAAGCGTTTGACCATGCGGTCCTCGACGGAATGGAAGGTCACCACCGCCAGCAGCCCGCCGGGGCGCAGCACCCGCTCGGCGGCGAGAAGCCCCTGCCAGAGCGCCTGATATTCCTCGTTGACCGCGATCCGCAGCGCCTGAAAGCTGCGCGTGGCGGCATGCGCCTGCCCCGGCTTCGTGCGGCCGATGGTGTTTTCGATCAGCGAAGCCAGTTCCAGCGTCGTCTCGAACGGCTTTTCCGCCCGCGCCCGCACGATCCGGCCCGCGAGTTTGCGCGACTGCCGCTCCTCGCCGTAGTGATAGAGGATGTCGGCGATCTCCTCCTCCGGCAGCGTGTTGACCAGATCGGCGGCGGACGGCCCCGATTGCGCCATGCGCATGTCGAGCGGCCCGTCCTTCATGAAGGAAAAGCCGCGCTCGGCCCGGTCGAGTTGCATCGAGGAGACGCCAAGGTCCAGAACGACACCGTCCACGGCTTCCGCGCAGCGGTCCATGCCGGAGAAATTGCCCTCGAACAGCGTGATGCGGTCCGAATACGGCCCGATCCAGTCGAAGGCCATCTCATGCGCCAGCGGATCGCGGTCGATGGCGAGCACATGCTCCGCCCCCGCATCCAGCAAACCGCGCGTATAGCCCCCGGCGCCCATGGTGCCGTCGATCCACGTGCCATGCACGGGCGCCACCGCATCGAGGAGCGGGCGCAGCAGGACGGGGATATGCGGCGCGCCCTGAACGCTCATCACAGCACCTCGTCTTCCTCGTCGAGCAGCTGGGCGATGTCGAAGTCTTCCGGAAGATCGTCCAGCACCGCCTCCGCATCGGCCCGCTTCTCGGCCTCGAAGGCCTCGGGCTGCCAGATCTGGAAGGTGTCGAGGTTGGAGGCGAAATAGGCCTCCCCGTCGATCCCGGCCTTCTTGCGCAGGGCGGCGGAAAGCACGATGCGCCCGGTCTCGTCCACGGAGGTGGTCACGGACTGGGTCGAATAGATGTATTCCAGGAGCTTGCGCTTCTTCGAACCACGCGGCAGGGCGGCGATGCGGTCTTCGACCGCTTCCATCTCCTGGATGGTGAAGCATTCGAGATAGGGTTTCTTGGGATCGCCGTAGACGATGACGAAGTTGGGGTTCAGACCCTCGGACCAGTCCGGGTCACCGGCCTGAAGCACACGGCGAAACGGGGCCGGGATGCTCACCCTGCCCTTGCCGTCCACCTTGTTGGTGAACTCGCCTCTGAACCTCAGCCTGCGGCTCACTGTCCCGTCAGCCCCTCTGTACCGCCCCCGAAAACGAAATGCGGCGGGTTGATCTGCTGCCACTGATCAACCCGCCGCTGACCCGCGATGCGGGTATCTCCGACTGCGCGCGCCACCTGGGGGGATGTCTGCTCGCCCGCGCGCCGGATCCTTTGTCACGATGAAAAGCGGTGCCTGTATGATACCTGCTCTTGTTTTTATCTTTGGAACTTGGTGCGGGGTCTTTTGTGCCCCTTACCGCTCCTCATCGTGTGACATAGGGATGCCATGGGAATTCATGGTAATCAACAGTTTTCTGCGGGAAAACGGCACATCATCTTGTCCACAGGGGCTGTGGATAACTACATGTTGCGGGCATGGATCGGCAGATTTCAGCTTATGTGGTATTTGTTCCGAAATGTTCTCACCACATATGGTAACCGGTTCGTGAGCAAACCGGGGCAAACCCCGTCCCACAAAATCCCAACTTTTTTCACACCCATCGGCGTTGCGTGTGGTTTTGGAACCGTACTCAACCCAGAATCTCAGGGATTCACACCATAATCACACTCGACTCACGGCCTCGCGATTCGGAATCACCCCTCGGGAGCAGCCGGGGCCATACTTGGCCCATGATTTCCCATACCGCCTCCCATGGTTTCCCATGACTGCCCCTCCGTTGCATCCAAGCCCCACTTTGTAGCGTGACGCGATTTTTTGCAGTGATTTACGCGTTTCTTTACAGCAACGCGATTTTCAGCGGCGGCGAGTTCGCGGCAGGCTGATCTTCTCGCCGAGGGTGAGGATGTGGTTCGCAATGCCGAGGCCCGTCGGATGACCTGCCCAGATCAAATAATAGAGCGGTCCCTTGCGCGTGTTTCGGATGAGGCTTGGTTTGGACACCGCCTTAAACACTGACTTCAAACGATCGGTATAAAGTTCCAAGAGCAACCGTTCAGCTTGCTCCCTTTTCCCCAGCTGAGACCCGAACAGGTCTTCCGGTTGATGGTATACAAGGTCGTACCAATCGTTGCAGCCAAAGCAATCGTCTAGCTGCTGTTTGGCCTTGTCGCTCACGGTACCATCTTTCTGAAGCAGCCTGTTGATAGCCATGGCAATTGGCAGGTTGATGATAACGTCGACATTCCCCGTCCGCCCTAAGGCTTCCACGGTTCGCCAGTGCAGGTGGGCTCCGTATGGGTCAAGGAATGCCACTGCCTTCTGGTTCCAAGGTTCCAGTTTCGGGGCCAGCATCTGAATGTAGTGGTTCGCATCGCCGCAACGCACGACGAGTTTCTTTTCCGGGTATTCTTCACTCAGGCTTTCGAGCAGTTCGGCTCGAACAGGATCGAGATCGAAGAAGAAGTGTCGTTTGAACCCTGGCTGAAGCTCCAGTGCTCTTCTGGGTGATCCAGCTATGAACTCTTCCTGTGCCAAAAGGTCGGACGGGTCCAGACCGGTCAAAATATCTTGTCCGTCATCCCCAGAACCTCGAACCTTCACTGTTCCGGCTCCGGCAAACCCGTCGATATAGGTCAATTCGAACCTTGTCTTGTTCTTCATAACCAACATGTAGGCTTCGATGTATGCTTGCAGTGCGTCGAGCTTCTGACGAGCCCAGGGACCAACTTCCCTCTTTGAATGACTGCTCACACTCGCACCTCACATGTTAGATCGCGACCCCCATCGGGAGTTCGTCCCACTCCGCCCCGTCGAGCACCCGGCCTGCGGCCTTCTTTCCGACGCGCACCATCACAGTTCCATCCGGAGCAGACTGGACCTTGCGGGCGGGAAGGTTGATCCCGTCACCCGGCGCCCAGTCGCCCCACTGCTTGAAGTGGAATGCTACGCTGTTTTGCATGCACTGCAAGTGTAGCGACCTAAACCACTCCGGGCTCGCCGGGCGGGCTTTGGGTCCGCTTTCACCGCCAGTAATCACCCAGTTGATGGTGCCTTGAAGCCACCGTTCAATGGACAGCGGCCCGAGCAGCGGCTCGGCCGAGATGAACCGAACCTTGGCCGGGACGGCTTCGAGATACGGCAGGAGCTCCTCTGCCCGGGCCTGCAACTCGACCGTCGTCCCCAGCCATACGTTCTCGGGCCATTCCTGCCCCCAACGGGCCAGACCGGCAACGTTCTGCGGGCGCTTCGTGAGGAGAAGCCAGTCCAAGTTCGGCGTCGCCTCGATCAGATCGAATAGACGCGCCCGGTGCGGGAGCAGTTCGTCCCGATCTTCAAAGACGTCTGCCATAGAGGCACAGAAAACCCGCGGCCGCTCCGCCAGCCCGGCGGCTTTTCGGTTCCATGTGACGGGTTGAGCCCAGTGTTGCTCGCTCATCGTGCGGCGGGCCGGTTTGGGTCCCCAGACGTCTTGCCCCACCCGCTTGGCCCAGGCTTCCGCATAGCAATGCTTGCAAGCTTCGGACACCTTCGTGCATCCCCACCACGGGTTGAAGGTATGCGTCGCCCACTCGATTTTCGTATTCTCACCCATCACCGCCTCCTGATTATTTTGCGAAAGAGACTCGCACACCTGCCGATATGGGCAAAGGAGAAATTCTGCCTATCGTCAATACCGGCGGGTCATGGCCGGAGCGACAGCCCCACCGCCACCTCGCCTTCCAGGAAGGCCCGGTCGCTGTCCGTATCCCAGATCTCGTACCACCCCATCCCGCGTTCCAGCGCTTCCATGGTCGCTGCCGGAACGGTCGCAGACCAGACGCCGCCGGAGCCGTGGGTGAGCGCCGCGCTGATCTCGGCCGAAAGCCCCGGCCGGGAAGAAACATACAGCATCACGGTACCGCTGGTGACCGGGCTGCCATCCCAGGTCAGTGTCGCCTCGATCTCCAGAGCGGAACCGGGTTTGTAGGTGATGTCTGCTCGTGTGGTCATCTATTCCTCCAGAACGATTGGACCGGCCGAACCGGCGATGTTGTGGCGGCCAGCCTCCCCCGAAACCCTGCGTGGCCCGGCCGCGCCGACGAGGCCGGATGTGGCCACGGGCTCCGGTGCCGGTTCGTCAGGTTGCGGTGAGAGTTCGACCGTGCAGAGGATCCACGTCTTCGGATTGATGATCTCTGCGACGAAATCTGCAGGCTGAAACGCCCCCGCGTCCCGTGTGACCTCACCGAGGTATCCGACAAGGTCATAGGTGCTGTTCTGCGCCCTCTGAGTTTCGCGGACCATGTCGGTATTGCTCAGGGTACCAATGCCGGTTTGGTGGGTCAGTCCAGCCATGATGACCACCAGCGAACCGTCCTCCGCGACGGTCACCGGCGCCGGGCGGATCGGGTTATTTCCGCCCGCCGTCGCTGTATCGAAGCTGACCGCCGCGACATTGCGATAGGCCCGGACCAGGAACGCCGTCGAGCTGCCGGTGACAATGTTGCCTCCGAACTCGATGGTGCCCGGCGCGGTCGCCCCGACCGTCAGATAGCCGACTGCGCCGGAGGTATCGACGAGACCGTCCGAGATCAGGTGCTCCGCCTTTTCGTCCATACCAGTGCTGATCGTCAGACCGCGATCGGCGTTCGAGGCGCAGAACCAAGCGCAAAGCAGCACGTCGCCCTCCTGCAACCCGAGGCCGGAGACATCCGCGGACGATCCGGCCCCCGCCGCCGCGACTTCGCCGATGTAGGTGATCGGCATCAGATAAGCCTCAGCATGCGGTCGATACTGGAGGCCGCGGCACGGACGACGTCGCGACGCGGGGCGAATTCGAGGTGGATGTTGTCGACCTTCATCTGGCTGCGCGGATAGCGACCGGCGCTCAGGTCGGTCTGGTCATCGGCGTAGCCTGTCGCGGCGGGATCGATGATCGCCCGTGCCGCCACGGTGGGCTGGGCGTCGAAGACACGATCCTGTCCGTAGGTGTTCCAGACATAGGCATAGAGCGTAGACATCTCGCTGTAGTCGCTTCCGCTGGCGGTGAATATCTGGCCCGAGCGCACATAGAGGAAAGCGCCATGCCCGGCCGTTGCCATGGCCCCGACCCAGTCGTCGATCTCCGACTGCGCCGTCGCCTGGTTGACGAAGCCGTTGGGCGAACCATCCCACCACATCGACGGCAGATGATGCAGGTCAGTGCGAGCAAGATAGGTCGCGAGCTGTTGCGCTGTTGAGCTGCCGCCCACCGCGATGTTGATCACGTCGTAGCCGAGGTCCTCCAGCATCGGGCCGATGCCATCGTCGCCCGCCTCGGCATAGCTGTCCCCCGTAAGGACGAGCTTGTTGCCTGTTGCCGCGATCAACGGCGCGGGCAGGCTTGCGACCGGCAGCGACCAACGGCGGCACCACGTAGGCTCCTCCGCCCCGGCATAGACCGCATAGGCGTCGATCGTGCCCCCGAAATCCAGCCCGTCGAAGGAGCTGCCAACCCGGAAATACGCAAAGCCCGGGATCCCGCCGAGATCGACCTCCGAGACGGTGCCGTTGACCGCCAGGACGAGGCGCGAGCGCGAGAGCGAGACGGCAATGCGGAAGGTCGCGCCACCGACCAGATCGACGCCGCTGTCGAGCGTGACGAGGTTCTGTGCGCCGGTGCCCTTGTAGAAAAACCGGCGCAGGACGATCGAGCCATCCGAGAGGAGCTCCAGGCGGACCAGGTCCCGGTCATCGCCGGTGTCGCCCTGCCAGAGTACCTCCGTGCTGCCCGGCAGGCTGCCCGCCAGCGTGCCCGAGAGCGTGATCGTCATGTTCCCGTTCGGGAAGCCCGGCGCGGGCCAGACCTCGAAGAGCTTCAGGTCATCGAAGAAGCTGGTCCCCGGCGTGCCGCCGACCTGCTTGCCGCCGATCCAGAACTGGTTGCCGAGGCCCGTCGTCGTGACGATCTCGAAGGCCACGTCCGAGGTCGATGTGATCGCGGCGCTGAAGGTGCCGGTGCCCATGTTCTCGTCATAGCGGGAGGTCGCTGCCTGGACGTTTCCGGCCGTGCCCACTCTCGCCGTCCCGGAGTAGAGGAACGCCCGGGCTCCGAAGCCCTGGATCAGCCGAGCGAAGACGTCCGGGGTGTTGGTTGACGTGAACCGCAACTCGCCGCCTGTCGCGACCAGGAGAGGGTCGGCGCCAACCGGTTCGAAGCCACCTGTGTCGCTGTTGAAGGTCAGCCCGCCAAGCAGATCGACGTCGCTGACGTGGCGGCCGAAGGTCCGGACACCGCTGACCAGAGACCCGCCGGCAGCGGACAGCATTGCCGCCTCGGCCGCGTAATGTGCCCCGTTGAAGAAGAAGGTGCTGCCGTCCGAGTAGAGGTACGGCGCACAGCCGTTGTCCGTGATGGCCGGAACCGTCGCGGGAATGGCGCTGCGTACCGGCCCGAGACCGCTGGCCGCCATGGCGCGCGAGAGGGCATGGCGTATGGGTTCGATCGCACCGGGATAGGGTGTCGCGGTCGCGGCCCCGGCGGCGCCCAGGGCGGGGACGAGCAGGATCTGGCTGATGTACTTGCCGAGCCAGGGCGTGCCGCCATCGGCGGCAAGATCGGCGACGTCAGCGGTGTTGAAGTCGGCGCGGGTGAAGCTGGATGAGCCGCCCTCGTAGGTCACGCGCACGGCATCCCCATCCGCGCCGGTGCCGGGATAGTCGATCGAGAAGGCGTCGGCAGGCCGGGTGGCGGAGCCGGTCAGGATCGGGCTCGACGGCGCGGCCGCCGCCTCGACCTGCGCCCAGCTGACCCGGGCCAGCACGTTGCCGGAGGTGCGGGTGTATGTGCGCGACGCCAGTGTCGTGTTGTTGCAGCCGTAGAGCCCGATCTCCCAGGTCGTCGACGTGGTGGGCTGGCGCGTTAGGTAGAACCGGAACCGCCCGCCAGCCAGCGCTTCGACGCCCAGGTACTTGGGCGGGACGGCACTGCCTGCGGTGACGACGGTGCCGGTGTCGAAATCGAGAACGATGGCCGTGGTCGAGGAAGCCACATGCATGCGGAGCATGACGTAGCGGTTGGCACCTCGCTCGACGACAAAAGACGAACAGGCATCGACGCTCGCAGGCAGTGCGATGTTGAGATAGATGCCCGAGATCCCCGAGCCGGTCGCGCTCTCGACGACGTCATAGGCGGTGCCGACGCCGTCCGGGGCTTCGCCCGCCGCAGCGGAAATGGTGCAGCCAGTCTTTGACCATGCCGCATGCGTGAAGTTTGTGGGCTGTGCAAGGAGCTGCGTCGCCGCCCCTTCGATCAGGTAACCGCGATCGGTCCAGCGCAGCTCGTCCACGGCAAAGGCCTCGTAGACCCCGGCCGCGTTGAGCGCATAAGCCACAGAAGCCCGCGACACACTCGCCGTCGGCAGCCGGTCCAGCGCCGTGGCGGTCTCGCCGCCGATCAGGAAGTCACCGTTCAGAGGGTCGATAAAGCCGCCTTCAACGGCCATGGAAGCCAGCTGCGCGGGATCCTCGTACCCTGCCGTCATGGCCGCGAGCTGGCCGCGTGCGATGATCGTCGCGGCATAGCGGCCGTCGTTGAAATCCCCCTGGGAAACGCCGCCGATATTGGCCAGCGCGGTGACCGGATTGGCCACATCCGAAAGGTTCGCGGAGGCCGAGAGCCGCCCGGCGATCCCGGTACCCCCGATGCGCACCCAGCGGGACCAGGTCGCGTTCCAGCGGTACCTTCCCGCATTGGCCACGCTGGCGCCGTCATAGCCCGTGGCGCTGGCCGCAAGGTGCGTGCCGGTGTCGCTGTCCAGCACTTCGCCGCCCGCGCCGTCATCGGCGGGCGTGAAGGTCTGCAGCTGCGCCCAGGTCTCCGCCGAGAGGTTGCCCGCCGTCACCAGTCCCTCGACCCGGCCGATGGCCTGCGCCACCGGCCCGGTGTTGACGAGCTGCTGGGCAAGGTCCGAGATCGCCTGCTGCATCAGCGCCCGGTCGCGGTGGACCAGGACGTAATCGCAAAGCGCGGTGGTGGATTTCAGGATGGTCTGGTTGCCTGCCATGCATGTGCCTCAATAAATGGTGGTCTCGATCGGCCCCGACACGGCCGCCGCGATGTCGTCGCTGTTCAGGGCCGCGAGGTAATATTGGAAGACGCCCTGCGGAGCCGAGGCGGGCGTGACGTAGTAGAGCTGGACGTTGTCGAGCGCGCCGTCGAAGGTCGCGCTTGCGAGGAACTCCAGAGCCGTGTTGCCCCCCGTGGCAGCCGTGATCTCGAACAGCGCAAGGCCGTCCGCCGTGATCGCGTCCCCGTAGACCGTCGCGCCCCCGGTGAAGCTCGGCGTGACGGTGCCCGCCGTGACGCCGGAGACCAGCAGGACGCCGCGGTAAGCCTTCTCCGAGGCCAGAGCGATGCCCTGGGTCAAGGTGCTCGAAGACCCGGCCGTGTGCGCGGCCTCGCCTCCGGCGATGCTCCACCCGCCGCCCGCCGTCCAGTCGGAGCCGCTGTCGAAGGTGCCGTTCGACAGCAGGTTGATGCGCGTTGCATCGCCGTCGATGATCGTCGTGGTCTGGCCATTGGCGACTGTCAACGGGCTGCCCACGGCGTGCACGTCCACATCGAGCGTGTCGCCGTCCGGCACCCGGTAGACCTGCACCTTGGCGGTGTTCGCGTCGGAGACAGCCACGGCGATCTCCGCACGGCCGAGGCGCCCGGTGATGCTGATCTGCTGGACATCGAGGGCGGTGGCCAGCGGCACGTTGCCGGACCCGACCTCGTGGGTCACAGTGGCGGTGTAGGCGCTGAGGTCGCCGTCGATCGAGACAGACGCCGCGCGCAGCTCGACCACAGTGCCGTCACCGTAGCCCGACAGGTCCTCGGCCGAGCCGAAGGCGGAGACCGTCCGCACCGCCCAGGAACTGCCCCCGCTCTCCCGGTGTTCGAGCCGGATGCTCTCGATCGGCACCGTGTCGTTCGGCGCCGGGATAACCGAGACGGTGAACTTGACCGCACCGCTGCTGGTCCGGCTGGACGAGATCGCATCGAAGAGCGGCGGCTGCGGTGCCGGGAAGTCGTAGACCGCCACGCTGCCGATGATCGGATCCCAGGTGCTCGGAACATGCGCATCGGTCAGCGTGTCGATCTCCGGCGCGGCATTGGTCAGGGTCAGGCGCGCGGAGAAGTCGGCAGCCGGTTCGACGTCGAGGACGATCACGTCCTCGGTCTCCTCGTCGAAGGGACCAAAGGCGACATGGGTGCCGACGGCGGGACGCACCACGCCGTCGAGGGTCAGCACCCGACCGGAGACTGTCGCGGCATTGACCGCCGCGACCACCGCCGTGCCGACGGGATCCTCGTCGTCGTAGACCTGCCAGGTCAGGCCGTAGGAGACGCCGTCCTCGATCTCGACTTCCTCGTCGAGCGTGACATCGTCGCCGTCCACCGCCCGCACATAGGCCGCGACCTGGACGTCGCTCAGCGCGAAGTGCGAGAGCAGTGCGCGGTCACCCCGGATCAAGGCCCGGGCGGCCCCGTCCATGATGACGGTCCAGCGGTCGCGGCGCAGGTCCGCCTCGTGCATCCGCCGCACCACCTCGATCTCGATCTCGTCCGGATCGGTCTTGCCCGGCATGGACATCTCTTCGGTGAGGTCGATCGGCCCGCTGTGGCCCAGCCAGGGAATGACGCGCTCGGTCTGCTCGTAGTCGCTGGTCTCGTCGAAGAACCGGACACGGACCCCGTGCGGCGGGTCGAAGAAGGACCGCGAGCCGCTGAACTCGCGGCTGTTGCGCGGCGAGATCAGGCCCACAGGATGCTCGCGCGGCCGGTCGATGATCACACCCCACTTGACGCCGTCATGGCGGGGAGACGCGCGGCCCGCGGCGGCGATGTCCGAGATCATTTCGAGGAGGCTCTGCTGGCCGGTGTGGTTTCGGTCGTAATGCAGCCCCTTGTCTTCGCAGAAGGCATGCCAGTCCTGAAGCGCCTCCCAATCGATCTCGACCGAGGTCACCGGGAAGGCGTTGTGGTCCCCCATCAGCGCATAGGCGTAGAGCGCGGCCGGGTTGCGCGGCAGGTCTTCCGACCAGCTGCTGCCATCCCAGTCGTCAGCGTATCGCTCGACCAGGGCGTTGAGGCGATCGAGCGTGCCGTTGAGCTGGTAGCTCGACTTGATCCGCACCGCCGCCAGGGCAAGCGGCTTGTCCATGTTGATCGGGTACTCGGGGCGGATCGACTGCAGCGCGTAGAACTGGACAACCCGGGACCGCTGCGGATCGTCGTCGTCATCGATCATCCGGGTGACTTCGATCTCCCAGGTGCCGCGCGATGGCAGGTCCCAGCTGTACTGGCGGAAGAATGCGCTGCGTTTGCGTTCGCGGTAGTAGAGTGTCGTCACGCCCGACCAGGAGCCGCCGACGAGGCGCTGGCGGATGCGCACTTCCTGCTCGGTGTAGTTCACGCTGCCGTCGTTGGCGTCCATCTTGAACAGACCGCCCGGGAAGCTGAGGATCACGCTCGCCTTCGTGGCATTGCTGGCCGTGCGGCGGACCACCGGCGTCTCGACGTTCGGCCCGCTGATCACCTGTCCGGACGCATCGCGCGGCTCGGGCCGGATCAGCTCCACCCCGACCTGCTCTTCGAGCACCTGCTCTCGGGTGATGGTCACCGGCTGGTCGCTGTCCTGCCCTTCGCGCAATTCCACCGTCACGCCGTCGAAGTCGTCGATCGAGGTCTCGCCGATCCGCAGGTCGCTGATCTTCAGACGGCCATAGCCGAAGAGGAACAGCGCCCGGACATATTGTTCGTCGCCGACGATCTCGGAATAAGGCTGCGCCGCGAAAACCGGGGCCACGCGGATCTTGCCCATGGGCAGCGGCACCGGCTCGCCGGGCGTCGCCTGGTTCTGCCAGCCCGCGAGAGACCAGGTTTCCTCCGGGTCCTTCAGCTCCGAAGGCTTCTTGGGCTGCGGGATCAGGGCATTGAGCGCGGCGACGCCAAGCGAAGAGATCGCGATGACCGAGCCGTAGAACACGGCGTTGGTCACGGCGACCGAGGCTCCCAGACCGACCAGCGCATTGGTCAGGGCGCCTGCGGCCTGGATGATTGCCGTCCACCCGGCTGTAACGCGCAGGATGACCACGGTCCCACTGTGCGGCCGGACGCGGCCCCACATGGCCCGCGGGATGACTGCCGATTGATCGCCCCTCACGAGGGTCACCCGCAGATGCCCGAGCACGTCCTCGGACGCGCCGGGCATGGCCTTCTCGATGATCTCGGCCAGGGTCAGGCTGACATCGAGGTCGAAGCAGCGGCGGGCGATCTCCGGGACCGGCGCCGGGGCACTGACGACGCGCACGCTCATGTCCGGGCCTCGTGGCGGTAGATGCCAGCAAGGCGCGCCTTCCAGCGGCTGTCCAGACGGTCGATCACCGAGCTGTCGCTGCCGATGGTGTGCAGGATATGGTTGGCATCGACGGCACAGGCGACGTGGCAGGCATGGCGCCCGCGCAAGAAGACCACCAGATCGAACGTCTCGGCCGTCAGGACCCGCCGCCACGGCCCGGTAACCAGACCGCCCGCAATCACCGCCGCGTTCTCCTGCCCCTCCTGGGCACAGGCATAGTCGCCGTCGTACCCCGGCAGGACGATGCCCAGCTCCTCGGCATAGACCAGCCGGAACAGGCCCCAGCAATCGACGCCGCTGCGGTCCCGGCCATGGTCCCGCTGCGGGATCCCGACGTATTTGGTCCAGTCGGTCATCGGAACAGCCCCGGAAAGCGCTCTTTCGTAATCCGGTCGCAGGGCACGCCCTCGTCTTCGATCGGGTTGCGGGTGATGACCAGCGAGACGGACCCGGCGTCATAGGACACGTCGATCAGGCGCAGGTCGCGGAACTCCAGCTCGACCTCGTCCGGGGCCGAGGCCAGCACGACGCACAGGTGGGCGATGGCCCGCGTCGTGATCCCGCGCAGCGCGGTCACCAGCTCGGCGTTCGTGACTTCCAGCGTGATCCTGGCACCGGCCGGGGCCTGCTCCTGGTCGCCCGGCAGTTCGATGTAGGCGGAGAGCGCGAGGAACGGCTCCGTCGCGGGATCGGCGTCCAGCCAGCGGCTGCGGGTGCCGTAGAGCAGCGGCTCCGCCGAGATCCGTTCGGTCGGGTCGGTCGAGACACGGATCGGGGCAGCGAGCGAGGCATGCTCGAACTGCATCAGCACCACCTCGACCTCATCGGTGTGCTCCGCCTCCTGCTGCCTGCGGGCATTCAGGGACACCCGGCTCATGGCAGCACCGTGAGCGTGAACTGCTTGAAGAAGGTCTGCCCCTGCAGGGTCTCCACCGGCGTGCCATTGCCGAACTGGCAGAGCCACGTCGCGCTGTCGAGCAGCGGATCGTCGTTTTCATCGACCAGCGGCGTGCCGCTCTCGTCCAGGAGCTGCCAGCCGTCGTTCGTGAAATCCGGCATGTAGAAGGGCAAGGACCCATGCTTCAAGGTTACCTTGAAGAACGTGTCGAAGACCTGCCGTTGATAGCGATCCAGCGCTACCTTCAGCGCCACCGTCTCGTAGATCGAGGTCATCCGCCGGGCCAGCCGGGGCGGGCCGTTGTCGGACTGGCGCAGGCGCAGCGCGTCCGCCGCCTGGGCGGTGTAGGTGTCCCGGAATGGGCGTGGCAAGGTTGTCGGCCAGGTCTCGATCATCGCAGGGGCCTTGTCGGTCTGAGGCCGTAGCCTGATTTCAGGGCACGTTGCGCGGTGCTGCCCGGCTTCGTGAGGACCTCTCCGACGCGATCCGCCAGCTCATGGATCAGGAGCCGCGAGCCGTCGGGCCCCTCGGTCTCGCGGGTGGTCACATCGACGCCGCGCCCGGTCCTGTCGACGAACTGCTGGTTGATCGTGACGCCGGTCGCGAAGCCGCCTGTCCCGTGATAGCCGCCATTCGCAAAGCCCGGCAGCGGTGCCCCCGCGTTGATGGCTTCGAGGAGCGCGCGGTGCTTCGAGGTGGCATCGGCGTTGACGTGGAACTCGCCGGGGCTGACACGCACGAGTTCCTTGTCATCGCGGGTGCCGCCGCGCCCGTAGTGCATGCCGCCGTCCGCGAAACCGAACAGCCCACCGAGCCAACCGAAGACCCCGCCGCCCGTGGCCCAGCCACCCCCGCCGCCCCCAAGCAGAGCCATGAGCGGCCCCTCACCCAGAAGAAGCGCCTGCCAGGCCGCGTCCTCCAGAGCCCGCGCGAACCGCTCCCAGGCGCTGGCAGCGTCATCGCCACCCCGGACCAGAGCCGGAATGAGGTCCATGCCGTTGCTGCGCAGGAAATCTCCAGCCTCGGCCGCTTGCTCCTTTGCCAGCTTCTCGGCCTCGATCGAGGTGATCAGTCCTTCGACCTGCGCCCGCTCCGCCGCTGTCGCGTCCCTCAGTGCCTCGCGGTTGCGGATCATCTCTTTCTGGACCGGATCGTTCTCCTCCAGAAGGTCGAGCTGCTCCTGGTACCGTTTGATCAGCGCCTCGACCTCGTCCCGTTCCTCCCGGGTCTTGCTCTTGGCCTTGCCGCCCTTGCCGCCTTTCCCACCGCCTGCGAGGGTCCGCTGCAGCTTGGCGTATTCACGATCCGCAGCCTTCGCCTGCTCTTCCAGCGCGGCAGCCTCTTCGGCAGCCTGACGGACGTTGCTTTCCATCTGCATGAGCTTGCCGACCTGGCCGGACGCAATCATGCCGTAACCGCCGTCGTCGAGCCCGCGCTGGAAGTCATCAGCGGCGAGCGCCCCGGCCCTGCCAACCGGGTTGCCCACCGTGTCAAGCATGATCCGTGCGCGGGACGCGCTGGCAACCGAACCGGAAATACTCCCGAGCGCCGCCTTTTCAGCCGCTGCGCGGGACAGGTTCGCGGCAAGCTGGGAAGCCGCCGAAGCTGCGCCCCAGAGGCCGCTTTGCACATCGACGGATGCCAGCAACTGCGCCTCTTCGAAGGCGGCGCGCAACTCGTCCTTAAGCTCGGCCGACACGTCCAGCGTCGCGAGCATCTCTTCGAAGGCGACGCGCTCCTGATCGGCCCGCGCCTTCGTCATCTCGACGCCGTCTTCGCCATGCACTATGGCGATCCGGCGCAACTCGATCTCGTTGCGCAGGCTTTCCAGCATGTCGCCTGCTGTCGCGCGATCCTTGTCGATCTGGGAGAGGCGCTCGGCAGCTGGGATGGTCTTCTCGTATTCCGCGACGAGTTCCCGCTGCCGCTCCAGTTCCTCTTTGGCTCTGGCGACGCGCTCCTCCATGGCGGGGATTTGCGAACCCCTCGCCTTGGCAAGGCGGGCTTCCTCGATCTGAAGGTTCCGCAGCGCCTCCTGTTCAGCGTCCAGCCGTGCAAGGTGTTCCGGGTCGAGCGCCCCCTCTTCCCTCACGCGCAGCTTCAGCTTGGCGTCGTCGACTTTCTCCCTGGCGCGATCCAGACCCTCGTTGAGCTTGTCCGTCGCCTCGTCCGCCTTGGTCAGCCAGTTGAACAAGGCCGCGCCCGCCGCGATGGACCCGATCGTGATCAGGTTGATCGGGCTGAGCATGCTGAGAATTGCCGCGCCGGTCGCCTTCAGCGCCGCTTGCGCACCCATGGGTCCAAAGACCTGAGTGATCTGCGTACCTTGCTGCAGGGCGAGCTGCAGCGGGTTCTGACCCGCCGCCAGCATGACGCCAATGTCGTTGAACTGCGATGTCAGGTTTCCGACTGAGCCAGCCGCGAGGGTATACTCGTTGCGGGCAGCGCGGGCATCGACACCCGTTCTGCGGATCCCGGCACCGACGCTGTCCGACCGCGCCTTCAGCTTCTCGAACCCGTCGATTGCGAGGTTCACGTTGACGCTGACGCCCTTGAGCTCCCGCCCAAGCTGCTCGAACTCTTCGGTCGCCTGGTCCGCTTCGCGCCCGACCCCGTCCGTCACAGTCGTCAGTTTGTCGAGTGCCGCGCCGGTGCCCTGGCTGTCGGTCCTGACGTCCTTCAGCCCCTTGTCGAGACGCTGCAGCTCCTCGGTTGTCGCGCGCACCTCGGCCTTGGCCTGTTTGCCATCCGCCGTGAGCTCCGCGTGAAACCGCAAGGTCATGTCAGTCCCCGTTCAAGGCCGCTTTGGCCCCCTGTTCAATGAGCCGCACCTCGGCCCAGAGCTCCGGTGTCATGGCGAACCCGGCGAGGCGCAGGCCCGCCTCTGCCGCCGTGTAATCCAGCCCCAGCCAACGCGGAGGTGCGCCGAACTGAGGCAAGGTGCGCCACTGACTGCCGATCGCGAGGTAGGCCTCCACTGCCGGGATATGCTCGGCCCAGAGCCCGTCCTGTTCGTCCACCGGCCCCAGCATCTCTCGCGGGATGCCCCAGAAGGCCGCGTCCTGGTCCAGTTCGTCGGCCGGGCGGGTCTCCTGCCACAGGCGCCCCGTGACTATCGCCCGCCCGGCCCATGTCAGTTTCCCGTGCGGGCACCGATCACGCCGAGGCGGTACTCCACCAGCAGCGGCTTGCGCAGGTCGGCCGCGCCGAGGACGAAGTCGAGTGCGGCCTCGAAAGGCAGCGGCTTGTCCTCGTCATCGATGATGTCGCCAAGGCCTTTCACGACGTCCCGCAGGAAGGCCTTCTCGCCAGCCAGCGAGGTGAAGTCGTGGCCATCGACCTCGTCATCGGATAGCGCCTTGAAGGTCGCTTCGAAGGTGGAGCCATCGGCAGCGGTGCAGGTCCGAGTGAAGGTGCGAGTTTTGGAGATCTTCAGGGGCATGGGAGAGGTCCTTGATCAGGTGAAGACGATGGTGAACTGGTCGTTGCCGGTGTCCGGCAGCGGCTTGAAGCTCAGCGGCCATTCCATGATGCCCTGCGCCTCGGTCGGCGCGCCGGGGCGCATGATCTTGGCCTTGGGCACATTGAGCGTGACGATCCGCCCCGCCACCGCCTCGTGCTGCAGGACGATCGGCACATCGCTGCCCGCCGCGGCGAGGGTATAGGGGTTGAGGACCGAGAGCGCCGTCGCCTCGATCTGCGTCTCGACCATCTCGGCGCGATCGACGATGACGATCTCCTCAACGCCCACCAGGAAGCGGGTCTGCAGATCGTTGCCGAGCGCCAGCTTGAAGCTGCGCATGACGTGATCGTCGCCGTCGATCGTGAACACAGGCGTATTGGCGTTGGAGACCACCTTCGGGTCCAGCCAGTTCGAAATATCGGGCGACGTGATGGTCGCATCGCTCGGCGCGACCCAAAGGCCGGTGAACCGGCACATCAGCACCGGGATCCCGCTGGCATTGGCGACGATGTCCATGTCGCCCCGGGCGCCGACGGTCTGGAACAGGACGCCGTCGATCTCCAGCTGGATCGTCGCGCTCTCGAAGCCGGAGCTGATCGGGTTGTAGGTTACCGAGGTGCTGGCGACGATGGTCTGGGCCAGCCCCATGGCCCGCAGCACCGGGCCGCATTCCGGCGCGGTCCCTGCAGCACCCGAGCCGACAAGGGGAAGCTCGAAGCTCAGCGTCGCATGCTGATCGGCCACGACGGTGCCCTGATTGCCAAGCCAGGGCGTCTCGTGCCCGAGCTCCACGTCCTGACCTTCCATCGGGTTCCAGGAGACGTTCATCGCCCGGACCGCGTTGGCCGCGCCAGTCGGCGTGGCGTTGGTGCCGTATGCACTCTCGATCTTGAAGGTCACGACCTTCTTGCGCCAGAACTTGGCCATGGATCAGCCCTCCTTCTTCTTGGCGGGGGCCTTGGGGGCGGGTTTCGCCTTCTCGGCCGGTTTGGTCGGAGCCTGCACTTGCTTCAGCTCGCCCTTGTCGTCGCGGGTCCAGGACCCGCCACCTTGCGGAAGTACCGGTTTGGTCATGTCGTGATCCTCAGCTGATCGTTGATCCGGAAGTCGGAGATGAAGGCCAGAACGCCGCGCTCACCGGGTATCGGGCGTTCGGCCTGAAGCTCGAAAAGCCCGACGGTGTCGCCGTGGCTCCAGCCACAGATTGCGGTCCGGATGTCCCCCAGGAACCCGTCGATCCGTCCCAGAGCGCGCTGGCCGGTCGCATCGGTCGACTGCAGCATCGTGACCACCGAAACGCCCTGGCGGATATTCTGGATGAAAAGACCGGTGCCCATGGTCTCGACCGGCAGGCCAGACACGCCGGACGGCAGCACGAAACAGGTCACCCCTGCGGTGGGCGCTGCGCCGCTCTCGCGCAGCCTGGCGAAGTCCAGCGCCAGCCCGACGCGCCCGAAGAGTTCCGGAACCTGCGTCTCCAGCCGTGTCTTGACCGCCTCCAGCATCAGACGAACCCGCCCATATCGGACTTGATCCCGGCAACGATGCCTTCCGCCAGCTGCGCCCCACCGCCACCGGAGGTCTCGGGCGTCACGCCGTCCGCGTCGAGCTGGACGATGCCCTTGCCGATGTCCTTCAACGTGGCGATGGCGCCCTCATAGTCCCGCACAATCTTCGAAGACGGCTCGAAGACATGCAGGTTGTAGATCGCGATCCGCCGCGACAGGACGCCGATCGGATCGGGAACCCCGTCCAGCGGCAGCGTGTAGCGGGTCTTGATGTAGCCATCGATCATGGCGTCGGCATCGGCGATCGCCTGGGTGACCACATCTGCGTCGATCACGCCACTGGCCAGCTCACCCCGGTCGGTCAGGTTGACCAGCAGGGCGGTGCCGTAGTGCTTTTCGAGATCGGCTTGGGTGCTGTAGGCCATGATCGGCTCCGGGTGGGATTAAGGCCCCGGCAGCGCCCATGTCCGCCGCCGGGGAAGTGGCCACGCCCGCGGTGATGGAAGGCGCGGCGGCAGTATCAGGTTTCGGGCGGGAGGAACTCGACCTGGAGGACAGGGTCACCCTCGATCATCTCGCGCTGGCCCGCTTCGAGTTCGGAGACCAGGACAACCACCGGCTCCTTCGTGAAGTGCCGTCCGGCCCGCCAGCGGCCCTTCTTTGGACCGATCACGATCAGAGCGCCCTCTGCGCCCGGTTCGGGCTGGTCGGAGAGGGCGACCTGCGCCGCCCCCTCCTGGTGCTGGTCGCTCTGCGCGACCGTCTCGGGCGGGTTATCCCCCTGAGCGTCCGGCTTTTCAGCCGAGCGCTGTGCCTCCCCTGCGGCTTTCACCGCGTCGCCGAGATCCTTGCTGGTGGTCTCGTCATCGAAGACGAGGCCGAGCCCGGTTGCCTTGGCCTCCAGCGCCTGGCGGGACTTGCTCTTCCCGGCCATGGCTTAGGCCAGCCACGGCACGACGAGCAGCTCGGCCGTGCCTTTCCACTCGTTGGTCTCGCCGCCGCTGGCGTACTCGCTGTTGAGCAGCTTGCGACCTGCACTTTCGAGGCTCGGCGGAACGACCAGAAGGTTCGGCATCAGGCCCAGCGGACGGCCATAGTCGCCCTTCATGCCGGTCAGCGCGGCGCGCGCGGTGGCGTAGTTGGCGGCGTTCAGCGTCTGCTTGGAGCCCCAAGCCATCTGCCAGAAACCGAAGCCCGCATTCATCCGGGCATCGGTGCCGTAGACGAACTCGTTCTTGTCGAAGACGTTGTCGTCGGTCAGCTTGTCCTTGGCGACGAAGACGAAGTCCTTGCGCTTCTGCAGGATCAGCGGCTTCAACGCCCGGGAGGTGTCCATGAGGAACCACGGGGTTCCGGACCCACCATCGGTGTTGGCGACGGTGATCTCGTCGCCATCCGCGTCCAGCACCGGGTGATCGGTGTCGAAGAAATACTGGCCGTCGTAGCACTCGGTTGCGAAGCCCAGCTTCAACAGCCCGAAGATCAGCGTGTCGGGATAGCTGCCCGAGGAGCGGCCCATTTCGGTGAACATCGGGCCATAAATACCGAGGTTGTCGGTCTCGACGTCGTCCTTGTCCACGGCCACGGTCAGTTCGAGCTTCTTCTCCTTGATCGCATAGTCGTGCTGCTGCAGGTTCTGCACCGCGCGATCACCGACCCACTCGCGCACGTTCGGCATCTTGCCGAGCCAGCCGTACTTCTGCTCCTTCTGCGTCGAGCGCACTTCGGTCGCGACGCGGGGCCACTGGCTTGCCGCCTGGTCGAGCCCACCCTGGAACGCCGCGGAGTAGCCGACGCGCAGGTCATTGAGGTTTGCTGCGTTCACAAGCATCTGTCAGCCTCCTTACGATGCGTTGGTGAGGGCTTCGTCGAAACGAACCCAGACATTGCCCTGGGCGTCGACGTAATCGACGATCCCGGCGGGCGAGCGGGTGGACGAGCCGTTGGTCTTCGCCACGGTCTGGTCATCGACCGCGTAGCAGACGTTGCCAATGTCGGCCTTGGTGATCAGGTCACCGGATGCCGAGTTGGCGTAGGCAAAGACACCCATCCGGTAATCACAGGTCAGATCACCTGCCGATCCCGCCGAGTTGTCGACCCGCTCTTCGGCACGACCGACACCGACGAGCCCGGTGGCGGTCTGGCCCTCGATCAGGTTGCCGGAGCTGTCGCGCATGACGATCGCCCCGGCATAGATCAGGGTCGCGGCGGCGACGTCGCCCCGGCGCAGCCCGTCTTCGAAACGAGCCGTATTACGGTCTTTGGTCAGTGCAGCCATCGCTTACACCTCCTCTGCCTTGGCTTCGGCCTGCAGCCGCGCCAGATAGGTTTCTTCGGAGACGCCCATGGCCTGGGCGATCCCCTTCTGAGTGGCACTGAGCGCGCTGATTTCAGTCGCGGGCGGCGCAGCGCGGGCGGCGAGTTCCGCCTTGCCGAGCTTGGGGAACGACTTTGCCAGACCATCGGCCCGTGCCGCGTCCTGGGCATGCAAATCGCGCAGCGTGTCGTGCTGGGTCGAGGGGATGCCGTAGCCCGCCTGAAGCATGGACTGCAGCCAGGCTTCGGACGCCGCAGCCTTGCCGTCGGTTTCCAGCTGCTCGACACGGGCCTGCAGCGCGACCACTTGATCGGTCTTGGCCTGCAGAGCGGCGACCATCGTCACCAGCTCGGCCTGACCTGCGCCATCCTGCGCACCCAGCGCCGTGGCCACCGCTTGCAGGGCGGCTGTGGCTTCACTGTCGCCGCCGCCCTTCATCTTCTTGATCGCTGCCTTGACGTCGTCAGCGGACGCGCCAGACGGCAGGCCGAGCATCTCGGCCAGTTCTGCGAGGATATCCATCCCGTCAGTCTCCTTTGCGGAAAATACAACCAGGCGACGCTCCGCCGGGTCATTGGTCAGCGCGACGTTCTTGATCGCGACGATTTCCTTGGTGTCCTTGTTGTGGAACAGCACCGGGGACACGCCCCAGTAACGCCGGTCAGCCATGAGGGCCTGCCCGGAGGCGTTCCAGTCGACCTTGCCCCAGATCCCGTCCTCGCGCTCGACCATCTCAAGGATGTAGCCCTGCGCCTCGGAAGCGAGCCCGGCCTTCGCGGCCGTCTCGGTCGCGTGGTTCACATCGATGTGGATGCGCGGGGAGAAGGCGAAGCTGGCCTCGATCACCTTGGCCGCATCGCGGTAGGTGAAACCGCCGCGCCCGTCATAGGCCACGGCACCGCCCTTCGGGACAAGGCGGATCCACTCGGGTACCGCGCCAACGGCGGCATCCGGCAGAGCAACGGCGCTGAGCGCAACGGTGTTGAGCGAGTTGTTCATGGGGGCAAAATGCCCCCGGAAAACCCCTTAAAACGGAGCGGAGGTTGTCAAACCCTCAAACCCCGGCAGCATCCGCCAGGAAGTCCTCGACAATCTCCAGAATGGCCGTCTCGTCGTCCGGCCCGATGCCGAGGAATGGCCGTGGCGGAATATCGCCCCAGGGGATCGTCATGAAAAAGTCGCGGCCCTTGGTGTTCTTGCCGATCCGCGCGCCGAACTCACCCTGTTTCGCGCCGAGTTGCATCACGGCGGCGTAGATCATGTTCGATCCCCAGAGCACGCCGTCGCCAGTCGCCTCGTAACTGATCGTCGTCGAAAGAGACTTGCTCTCGCCAATCAGGGGACCACCCGAGGGCACGAACGGCGGTTTGCGGCGTGCGTAGGCATCCAGCGTCGTCTGGCTGCGGGGCGCCCAGACGGTGCCGTCCGGACCGCTGCCCTCGCGAAAGTTCTCCAGGCTGGAGTTGACCATCTCCTCGCCGATGTCATGAAAGAGCGGCATGAGATCGTCGTAGGCTGCGGCAAGACCCGCAAGAGCCGTTGTGATGCTGTCCGTGGTGACCTTGACCGCGAGGTAATCGCTCATCCGGTGCCCCCCGGGATCGGCGGGACGGCTGGACCGTCTCCGGCTATGAGATCAGCGGCCCAGCGCGCCAGAGCTTCCCCAAGCAAATCAGGCAGGACCTCTGATTTCTGCTGAGCGATCCGGTTGATGTCCTGGACGACGCTCGCCCCAGGCGCATAGCCCCAGCCTCGATCGATCCCTCCGGGCTCGCCCGTCTTTCCGTCCAGATCCCGCCAATCGGGCGGCAGCTTCAGATCGGCCTTGCCGCCGCGGCGGATTGCCGAGCGCATCGAGCGTGCCCCGACCACGTAGCAGCTGCAGCCCCAGCCATTCGGCGGGAAGTGCGTCGCCCAGAACGGATGATCCGGTTCGAGGATCAGACCATCCCAGCCCAGGTGCTCGATCCTCGGCTCGACCGATCCGCCGTGCCGGTACACCCAGTATTTGAAGTTCCCGGCAACGAGCTGGGCATGACGACCGGCCATGTAGGTGGTCCGCATGTTGGTGCGGTAGATCACCCGGGTCCGCCACGCCTGTCCGGCCGAGCTGGTCTCGCCGGTCCAGCCGTGCCAGCCGCGCTCCTCGACGATCTTGCGGAAGTCGCGGCGGAACTCGTCCAGCGACTGCCCCCCGACGATGAACTTGTCGATTGCCTCGGCAAGATCATTCAGCAGGTCTGCCTTCATCGCACCGGCGACCATTAGACCGCGATCGTGCTGCCCCTTCCAGATGTCATCCCAGCGCGCCGTCGGGATCAGGTTTCCCATGCGCAACCGCCAGGCGGCGATCTGCTCGGCGAAGGGACGGCGGAAGGTAAGCGCCAGCTCGTCAGCCATCACTTTCTTCCTTCACCACCGTCCGGCCCCCGGCATGCGCCGCCATCATCCCCGTTGCGATGATCCGGGCGAGACCATCGACGGGGATGTCATCGAAGCCCGCGACCAGCATCTCGCGCAGCTCTTCCAGCGATCCCGCCGACGCGGTCATCGCCTCGATCCGCGTGATCATCGCTGCCACTTCCGGAGCGGCCTTCTCGCCCAGTTGATCCGCCGCTTCGGAAAGAGCCGCAGAAATCGCCGCTGAGGGGCCTTCGGCTGCCAAGGCGGCAACTGTCCCCGGATCGCCGGGAAGGGTATTGAAAGGGGGTTTAACGGCGCTCCCAGAGCCATTCCCGTCCGTTCGCCCGCTTACCGGCTGCATCGGAGCGCCGGACGGACCGCTCGGACGCAGGATTGCCTCCCCTGCCTTCGGGGCGCTGAGGTTGAACTTGCGGTGCAACTCAGCGATCGAAACCGGCAATCCGCGATCGACGAGCGGGCTGATGGCGTCGGCGAAGGCTTTGAGGTCCTCGGCCTCCGGACGGGCGATCTTGATCCGGGGCATGCGCGGGTGCCCCGGATAGTTCAGGTGCATGAACGGCGCGACCAGGTCGCGGTTGATCGAGGCCGTGAGGGCCTTCGCGTCTGCCCGCTCGATGTCCTCCTGGACGAGGCGGTGCTCGGCGCCCGATCCCAATCCGCCTGTTACGGCGTCCGTGGTCGCGGTCTGGCCAAGGGTCGCCTTGGAGATCTGCTTGTCGAGATACTCGCAGCGATCCTTGTAGAGATCGCCCGAGGCCGAGATGCTGCCCGTCTGGACGAACTCGATCGTCATGCCCTCCGGGATGATCGCCGCGCAGTCCCCCGCGATATTGGCGACCGCACGCATCAGCGTTGCCCGGTCCGCCTCACTGGCACCCGGGCCGAACTTGCCGAGGCGCAGCGGCTGGCCATAGGTCTGGGTGAAGATCGCCCAGTCCCGCTCCGAGAACTTCTTGAAGAGGTACGCCCACATGATCGTCCGGCTGAGACCCGACCGTGGCGTGATCCCGGACTTGGCCTTGATGCGCGGATGAATGAACTTGAAGGCCGGAAGCGCGACCTCTTCGCCGCTCTCGCCGATCAACACCGGCGTCGTCAGATCGCGGCGATCGAAGCGGAACCAGCGCGGGTCGCGGTACTCCAGTTTTCCGGGCCACCACTGGCCCATGGACTGCTCCCACATGATCTCCGTGAAGCTGTAGCCCTTCCCGATCGCGTCCAGCATGTCGAAGAGCTCGTCTTCGAGCTCGTCACGGCGCAGCCAGGTCTCCAGTTCCTTCGCCGCCTTCTTGTCGGTCTCATCATCGCTCGCAGCTTCCACCGTGACGTCGAGCTGGCTGACGGAACGACGCCGGGTGCCGAGTACCCCGAGATAGTGCGGATCGCGCTCCTCGATGACCTCGGCGAGCTCAAGTTGCCGGATCGGATCGCCCGCCTCGGCCTCGCGCAGGATCATCGCCAGGCGGCGCGGATCGAGATTGTCGCCGGGATGCCCGGCAAGCGGCGAGCGCACGCCGGAGATCGTCGGCGCGGCCCACTCCGTCGTCAGCTCGCGGGTCCGCATGGGGCGTCCGAATTGGTCGAGGACCGGCATAAGGTGCTCCTTCAGCTCGTGATGTGGCGGACGGCGCGCATCACGGCGTCCTCGATGTGGGTGATCGCGAGGGACAAGTTCCGGGATCCGGCTCGTTCGCCGTCCGGATCGGTTCCGCCGATCTCGTGGCAGAGGTCGATGAACATGTCGCCGAGCTCCTTCACGCCGTCGACCTGCGCCTTTTCCATCTCGTTCGGAACCCGGTAATTCTGGCGGGCGCTGTTGTTCACCGTCCCGGCGTCGGATGAACTGGGCACCTCCCGCGCTTCAGAGAGCACCTGGGCGGCGGTCGCCATCATCGCCTCCGGCGTGACGCCTCTTTCGATTGCCAACGCCTCAATCGCGCCAGCCAGACGGCGACGGACGTCTTCCTGAAAATCGGCTGCCTTGTCTGCCATGTCTTGGCTCTCCTCAAATCACCTGTCCGGCAAGCCGCGCGCCCAGCGGCGGTCGCCACCAGTCGCGGCTCTCGTCATCATCGTCAGGAGCGTCGAGTGCCCCCGGCCGGGCACTTCGCACTGGCTCATAGCCGAACTCCTCAGCCTCTTGGTTGGACGCATAGAAGGCCAGAGCCCCGGCGACGGCGCTGTCACCGTGTCGATCGAGCCCATCACTGCCCTTGAACCGGAAGTCCTTCGGCACCCGGATGATCCCGTCGACGAACTGCAGCGCCTGGTGGTCGCGCAAGACATCCTCGTGCTGCGGGTATTCGATCGAGCGATCGACAAAGGCTTCGATGTAAGGGGGCATCTCGGTTTCGTACCAGGCGCGGCTGAAGGCGATCTCCTCGATCTTCGAGCCGTAGCGCATGGCCAACTCTTCGGCGAGGTAGGCGCCGTTGCCCGTCTTGTCGACCGCCCCCTTGCGGAACTTGGGCAGGGCATCCCCGATCGCGAAGGCGATCTGCTTTTGCTGGGCGAAGGGCACATTGCGCAGCTCGACGATCATCTTGCAGCGCCGCCGCAGGTCCTCCCCGATCTCCAGAACGACGATGTCCGTGGCGTCACCATTCCGGGCAAAGTCTTCGCCGAGGACGTGCTGGCGGTTCGGTTCGAGCGTCTTGAACACTGGCTTCAAGTGCTCTTCGATCCAGTCTTTCACTTCGTTCTCGCGGGTCTCGGCCGGGGCGTCCTTGAAGGCATCGGGCTTGACCATCCGGATGAACGGTATCCCGTCGACGAGGCAGGCCTCGATCTGGACGCGGGTCAGCGCGGACCCGGCCATTTCGGACGGCACCGCGTCGAGCTCCTGTTCCATGGCAGCCGTGCGTGCGCCGTAGGAGCCGCGCAGCTTGGCCTCCCAGGCGTCCTGCGCCTCCTGCGTCCACGGCACACCCCTCATCAGGCAAACGCGATGGAACAAACCGTTCTCGACAGCATCGTGAAACGTGTAGCGGTGGACGGCGTAGGCGTTCTTGCCTGCCCGCGCTTCCCGGACCAGTTCGTTGAACGGGTTCAGGTGGCCATTGTGGGTCGAGATGATCCGCACCCGGCCGCCCCAGATCAGCATGGCGTTGACTGCGTCGATCACTTCGCGCACGTCCTTGTGGAACGCCGCCTCGTCGATGCAGACGGTACCCTGAAGGCCGCGAATGTTCGCTGGGTTTGAACTCAACGCCTCGACACGGAAACCGCTGGCGAAGCGGACGCGGTAGGCGCTGATGAACTTGGTCGAGCCGTCCGGTTGCTCGTCCGGGAACATGAACTCCTCGATCTTGCCGGTCTCGCCTGCGATGACCTTGGCGAAATGGGCAACGTACCCGATCGCCTCGCGCCCCTTGTCCTTGGTATCGCCGATGTAGAAGCAGTTCTGCCCACCCGCGTCGCGACTGGCGGCGGCGATCAGGGTCTGCCCCAGCATCTCCGCGAAGGTGATCCCGGTCCGGCGACCCTTCTCACATATCTTCAGTTCGCTCTCGTCTTCCAGCCAGGTCTTCTGATGCTCCATCAGAATGCCGTCTTCGAGCGGGTTCAGGTCATCGGGCAGCTCACCGCCGCGGGGCAGGTCATCGGGAAGTTGGTTCGGGTCACGGGAAAGGACGGGAGAGGTCACAGGCCAGCCTCCCGGCGCAGCTGTTCCAGGCAAAGACGGGCGCGACAGAATTGCGGGAAGCCCTGATAGTGCCGGGCACCTTCCTGTGTTTCCCAGTTGAGCAAGCGGCGATGCAATCCGCCCCAGCTCCGTCCATCGACGTGCTCACCCGCCAGCAGGGCGCGGATCTGATCTCGCGCATCCCGGCAGGTCCGCGCGATGTGCTTGTCACGCTTCTCCCAGTAGTCCGCATGCGCGGCCATGTCGTTGGCAATTTGGGCGGGGCTGGCGGTCAATGTTCAAACTCCTGGTCCGCAAAGAGACCGTCATCGACATCACGCCAATAGCTGCCGCACTGGAAGCAGTACGGCTCCCACTCGGGGTCCGCCGACGCGGAACACGAACGGCAAATGTCGCCGTCTCTTTCTTCCTTTTCGGCGATGGCTGATCGCAAATCGACCCGGGGCATCAGCACTCCTCCCAATAGCCACCGCGCAGCCAGCCGTGCCAGCCCGGGCAAATCGTGGTCTTCGGGATGTTGACCGAAGGGTCCAGCGTCGGCGCCATGATCGACCCGTTCCAGTTCCATGTCGGCGTGCTGAGGACGGGTTTGAAGCCGATCCCCACCGTGATGCGCTGGACGAGGCCGCAGCCACAGGGGCACAGGAACCACATGGCCGACACCCGGCCCTGTCCTGGATCGGTGAAGAACACGGACCCGGGCAGGTTCGCCTCGCGCTGTGCCTTGCGGCTGTCGAAGGCTATGGCGCGGACGAGATCGCCCATGGGTCATCCTCCAATGTGATCAGGAACGGCTCACCCCGCCACCAGGAGAGTTCGGCGACGTCGCCCTTGTGCGTGCGGAACAGCTCCCGCTCCCCGAACAGCCAGGCGAGCGCGGCCTTCCACTTCGGACCCTTGCGCCAGTTGTGATCTCCGACGAGCAGGACGGCGTTTTCGAGGTCGGGCGGGCGGCGGTTGGCGATCATGACCGCAGCCCCAGCACGCCCTTGCGGAGCCGATCAAGCATGGCATTGTCGAGACCGGCCTGCTTGGCTGTAACCTCCAGAGCCTCTGCCATCTCGGCCTCGGCCTGCTCCCGGGTTTCGCGCACGATCCGCGCACGTTCGTCCGCCAGCAGCTTCTCTCGCATACCGGCGGAACTCATCAGGTCCTTGAGCATGCGGCCGAGGCTCATCAGGTCCTTCGGATCGAGGTGACCATCTTTTGCCCGCACCGCGTTGATCATCTGGATCGCGCTTGTGGCGATCATCTGCATCAGTACCTTGTGCAGCTCGCCTTCCTGCTCGATGTCCATGTCCGAGAGCAGCGTCTCGGCGATTGCAAACGCCTCACGCTGATCTTTCAGCGCCTTGGAGAAGTCACCGACGGCAGTCTTGCCGACACGAACTTCGAGCCCCTCCTCCTGCAGGCGGAAGTTCAGGGCCTCGGTCACCGCCAGGATGTCCGCAAAGCCGCGGTCGCGCAGCTCCTCCGCCAGCCACCGGCGCAATTCCTCCGGGATCAGGTCCAGCTTTTTGGGAGAGGGCATGGATCAGCTCCTCGGCCGAGGACGCTGGATCCCGGGATGCTTGGCGATGCCTTGGGCGATTTCGACGCCGCGCGTGGTGCCGGTGACAACGATGAAGCCGCCCGGCAACTCTTCCAGCTCGACCATGCCCTGCTCCCGCAGCCAGTGGACCTCGGTCACCACCTGGTCGCGGGTGTAGCTGATCCCGAACTGGGGCAGCAGGTCGGTCATGATCGACACGTTCGAGGTATAGCGCGGGGCATCCTCCAGCATCCGCAGGATGCTGAGCCGGGCGTGCTCTTGCAGTTCTTTCGCGTAGCTCATTGCTCAGCCTTTCGCCTTCAGGAGGTAATCTTCGATCCGGGTCAGCGCCGCCCCGATCGAGGCCATCCGCTCCTGGTTGGCCTCCATGATCGAGCCGAAGTGCTGCACGGATTTGTCCAGGGCGTGGAAGTCGTCTTTCGTCGGCATCTGGCGCACCTGGTTCTCCAGGTCCTTGATCCGGCCTTCGTGTTGGTCCATGCGGTCGGACCCAGCTTTGAGACGCTCGTCCATCTTCGACTGCCGGGTGCGAAAGAACGCAATGATGATGGCTGCGATCGCGAGGAAGAATGAGCCGCCATCCAGCAGGATCTTGATCAGTTCGTAGTAATTCACAGCGGGTCACCCTTCGGCGGCAGCACTTCGGCGAGTTCCTCGTATGCTTGGCCGCTGGCCACCAGGCAGGTCACGCCCTGGGGGGTAGTCACGGTGATCGTCCAGCTCCCGGTCGCCAAGGAAGCAAAGACTTCCATCATGTTGTTGTTCGATCCGAGCCCCATGGACTGACGCGTCTCGCCGTATTTCTCGGCTAGGCGGGAAATCACCATGTCCCGCGGGGCGCCCTGGGCGCCCTGGGCGGCGGCAGGCAGCGGCAGCACGGCGAGCAGGATGCAAAGCGCCAGCCAGAGCAACAGCCCGAAAGTGGCTAGAGCGGTGAGGAATTGTCTCGTCCAGGACATCAGGGTGCTCCTTTGGTCAGCGGGTTGCGAGGAAGGCATCGAGCGCGGCATTGGCATCCGGATCGCCGTCGTCCATTGGCTCGGGGTCGGGGATGGTCTCGGGTGTCTCGGCGATCTCCCGAAGCTCGGCACGACGGGCGATCACCGCCTGCGTCGTCGCGACCTGCCCGATCACCTCACGCTGGAAGTCGATGTCCTTGACCTGATTGCGTCCACCGAAGAAGAAGGTGACGATCGTCAGGATCACGCCCCAAACCACGTTCGGAATGATGGCCCAGGCGGCGAAGACTTCCGACATGAAGGCCGGGTTGACCGGCGTCCAGGCCAGAACCCAGATCGCCCAGAGCGCCATGATCGGGCGCGGCAGCCGGTTCAGGCCGTCCACCAGACTGTCCCACCAAGTGCGATTGGCCCGCGCCGCGAACTCGGCCGCGAACTGCTCCAACGCCGCGCTGTCGAGGCTGTTGCCTCTGGCATCCGCCGCCTCGGCGTTGACCTTGAACACCTCGGCGACCTCGCGCACGACATTGCGATTGCCGCCGAACAGGCTGGCGAGGATCGCTGTCAGCCCCATGCCGCCACCCGCGCCTGAAACTCGGCGTCCGTCATGTGGTAGCGCGGATCGATGAACTCCTCGGCCCGCTTGATCCAGCCACCTTTGCCGCCTGCACGGGTTCGGGCGTACTTGCGGGACGCTGGGCGCTTGTCAGCGAGCGAGAGGTAATAGCTGCGACGGGCGATGCCGTAGATGTCCCGGATCGAGATCCCAGCCTGGCTCGCCTCCCGCTCGCCCGCATGAGCAATCCGAATGGTCTGTGGCCCGATCGCGCCGTCGACGGCGATGTCGTAGCCCATCTTGCGCAGCACCCGCTGCAGGATCCGGACGGCATTGGACCCCGCGTTGACGTACATGTCGAAGACTGTGTCCTGCAGGACCTCCGGAAGCGAAGCGATGCCGGGCCGCGTGAAATAATGCTGCAGGTAGATGTCGACCGCTTGCTTGCGGGTCAGCAGCTTGACGTCACCTTCCGTCACCTTGCCGTCACGGTTCAAGTCGAGGCCGAGCTGGCGCATTGTGTGGATCGTCACGCCATGGTTTGTCGCACCACCCGGATCGTCCGGGTCGTTCACATAGCCACCCTCGCGGGCGACGATCTCTTCGGCCATCTGGCGGACGGACTGGGGCATGGGAAAGGCTCCTTTGACGGGGCCTTGATGCCATCCCGAACGGGTCTTCTTACGGAGCGGAGGTTGTCAGAACGGCAGCTGCAGCTGACGGGTCTCGGTGGACCGTTGCAGATCGCCGTGAGTTGCCAGCGTCCGCTGGACGTTTCTGATCGAGGTCTTCAGGGACCGGCAGATTGCCGGGGCACTCTTGCCCTCTGCATGAAGGGCGCGGATCAGCCACGCCTTCGGCATCGGGATGGTGACCCGGTTTTGCGGCATTCTCGCGCCCAGCGCCCGCAGCCGATCAGCCCCGATCAGAGCCTCCGCCGCGCTCTTGCCCTTGGGGTCCTCCGGAAAGTACAGCGGCGCGCCCCCGAACTCGGTCAGGAAGCGCACCGCCAATGCCGGTCCAAGTTCCTCGACGTAGACATCGAGGTGGGCCGGGTGCCGGGGATATGCCACCCTGTCGGTCACGGCAGGTCAGCGTCCGGGGTAGCAGCGCGGGAAACCCCGCAAACCGTCCCGCCCGACACATGAAGCCGCAGCTCCTGGCTGGTCAGGGCCGTGGCGTCGCAACTCGGCCAGCCGACAGCGTCGGCACGCCAGGCAACCGTCCTGCGCAGGCTGGCGACGTCGATCCCGTATTCCAGTTCCAGGAACTGCAGCAGGGCAAAATCGCTGACGTGATGTCGAGGTGCCTTCACCGGGCGATCCTCCCCCAGTCGAAGCCCGGGACGTCGCGCTTGACCCAGTCTTTCAGCGCCTTCAGCACGGTGTTGATCTTGTCGTCGTCGCCGAGCTGGTCGACGTCCGTCGGCACGAAGCCCCAGGCATCGCCGAAGCGGCTACGGATGAAGGCATTGAGGCCGCGCCGGGAAGGGTCCTTCAGCTTGCCCGCGTCGCCGAGGGCCTTCCAGAAGACGTGGATCAGCCGGATGTCTCCTCGCTCCGCCCGCTTGTAACCGCCCCTTGAAGACGGCTTGAAGCCTCGCGCCTTCAGCGCATCGAGCACCTTGCGCCGTTCGGCGTCGGACATCTCAGACAGGCTTTCCTTGCCGACGAGCTCGAACTGCAGGGCCTTGCGGGTGTCCTGGTCAATCCCAAGCTGTTTACAGCCCACCTGGATGGTGCGGATCAGCGCGGCGGTCATCAGTCTTCCTCCGGTGCCGGAAGCATCAAAGGCTTCTGATGCTCGACGCCACGAGGCTGGGCCTTCTTGCGGGACGTCGGCGCAGGCCGCTCCTCGGCCTTCGCCTTGTCGATCTGCTCCATGTCGTAGGCCATGCTCATCGCGTCCGGGTATTCGACCTCGATCTTGAGGACGTGCCGCCCGGATCGCGATGTCGCGGAGTAAGTTTTCACCTTGGAGCCGGAGTTCAGCCAGATCATGACCTCACCCCATCCCCAGCGCGGCTTTGTACATCTCCATGACCGCCTCTTCCTCGGCAATGTCGTCGGCGGCGCGCTTGCGCAGGGCGATCACCTTGCGCAGGACCTTGGTGTCGTAGCCTCGGCCCTTGGCTTCGGCCATCAGCTCTTTCTGCTGCTCGCCGATGTCGTTCCGCTCTTCTTCGAGCCGCTCAAACCGCTCGACGAACTGGCGCAGTTCACCTGCTGCGATGCCATAGCTTTCGGTGTCGTCGTTCATCTTCGCCCCCTCACGCCTTCGCCAAATCGATCGTGACCGTCGTCCACGGCGCGTCGAAGCTGTCGCGGGTCTGAAAGCGGTAGTACGTCTTCGAGCCAACCACTCGGATCGCGTCCCGGATCGCGTCCATGGCGCGGTTCCAGCGCGGCTCCTCGACATCCAGCCGGAGCATCGTGAACAGCAGTGCCCGGTTCACCTGGCCCTCCTTGTCGGTGTTGAACGTCTCCCTGATCAGCGCCCGGACTTCCGGGCGACTGTCTTCGGACCACTCGTTCAGGCACTCGTCCAGCAGATGCTTGGCCGTCTGCAGCTCCGGGCCGAAATCAAGCAGGTCGTTGACCCGGACCTCGATCTTCATCAGCCCGTCATGGGTCTGGTAGGTCCGGTTGCCCTTCTTGCCGCCCTTGGTGACCCCGTACTCCTGCGCCAAAAGGGCATCAAAGCCGCCGAGGTCCTCGAAGGTGTGCCCCTTGAACCGGGACACTTGGGCGCTGAGCGGAACGGCAAAGCCCATGACCTTGCGCACCAACTGGTCTTCAAGCAGGTGCTGTGCCTTGATCAGCTTGACCGGGATGTACCCGCCGCGGCCATCGCCGAGGCATTCGTCGCCGTTGATCATCACACGGCCATCGGGGGTCGGTTTCGACAGTTCGTTCATGTCTGCTCTCCTTGGGTCTAAATGAGCGGGTCAAGGTAGCGGGCCAGCGCCCCTTGCAGTTGGGTGGTCTCTTCATTCGGCTGATCGTCGAGATCGAGAAGCAGCCGGAGGGCGTCGGCCAAAGCGTGTGCGGTCTCTCCGGAGCCCACGTTGGACGCCGGATGGATCGTCCCATTGGCGAAGTCTGCGTTCATGTCGCGGCACGCTTCGACCATATCGCCGGTGGCAGCAGCGGCAGCGGAGGCCGCGGCGAGAAGGGTCCTGAGTTGATCGCTCACCCCCGCCCCCTCTCGTCCAGGGCTGCGAGGCACAGGTGCCCGGCTCCGAGGCAGTCAATCAACGCCGCCATCGCTTCGATCTCGTCGAAGGTGACCAGCGTGGTGCCCCGGCGACCTTTCCGGTCGATCTTGCGCAGAGCCGATCCGGCAAGCGACAGCATGGCGCCCTCGGTCATCGGCTGCGGATTATGTGTCGGCATCTTCGGCCTCCTTCTTGTCGACGTTGCGCGGGCAGACCTTGCAGGCCCGGTACATCTGGATGGACAGGGTGTTCCGGTTCGAGAACGGCCTGGAGCGCCAGGCACGGCACTTCTGGGTACCGATCTCGCCGAGGTGCGGGCATGCCACCTTCTCGGACATCAGGGCACCGCGCACGACGTCCTCGACGGCCTCCATGTTCCCGGCATAGCTGTTGGTCAGAACGGTCGAGACGAGTGACGCGCTGCGCCCGATCTGTTTCGCAACCTTGTTCTGCGAGCTGGCGTCGCAGGCCTCGGCCAGCGCAATGATCCAGTCGGGCACATCCGCGCCCCATGCCTCTCGGGCAATGTCGACCTTGGTCATCCGCGCCGCCTTTCGGGCTGGAACTCGCCCGTGTTCGGATCGTCGATCCCGGTCAACTTGGTCCGCTTCGGAGCGACCGGTCCGGTATCCCGGATCAGCCGGTACCGGGCTTCACGCTGGCGCGGGATGGCTGTCTCGATCACGCGCAGGTATCCGGCCTGCAACAGATCGCGGCAGTACCGCCGCGCCTTCTCCATCGACACCTCGACCCCGCCCGCATTGGAGTGCGCCACCAGGTCAATCGGTGTGAAATTCGGCAACTTGCGCATTGATCGCCACATGTTGCCCTCTGCGGTCGCGCCTGCCCTCCGCTGAGGGGTAACCGGGATGGCGCTCTGCGCATTGGTGTAGAGCTTGCGGTGCCCTTCCTTGCGCACCTCCCGGACAAGACCGGCGTCATGCCAGCGCCGGATGAAGGTTTCGGCAGTGCTTGCGGCAACACCCTTGGCCGCGAGATCGGACCAGTGAAACTCCGCCAGACCCGAGACCTTGTCCCAAGCCGCTTTTTCCATCGCGCTCCGGAAGGTCATGCTGCCCCCCGCTTCGCCGGGCGCTGTGCGCTGACGATCCCGCCCGTGTGCAAAAGCACCTCGTCCAGGAACTCGACGGAGACCTGACGGAGACCGCGACGTCGGGCCGCTTCCCGGATCCGCGAGAAGCTGACCGAGAGCCGCCGGGCAGAACCGCGTGTCCGGTCCAAGAGCTCACTCAGGACGTCGTCGCCCAGCACGATCCCGGAGCAGTAAATCTCGCCCAGGTGGCCAGCATCCCCGAGATCGCAGGACACGGTTTCGGTGCTGACCAGGACCCGGTCGTAGATGTTCGGCCACTTCGTCAGGTTGGCCTCGAAGTCCGGCTCGCCGACGAAGACCATGGGCGTCTGGCAGCCCTGGTAGATGTCCCGGGCCATGTCCATCATGCCGGACTTCATCAGGTACTGGGCGTCGTCCAGGATCAGCGGGCGCCCGGTGCTCGCCAGCACCTGGGAGATTGCGTCCACCTTCTTGGGAAGCGTGCCGCGTACCCCGCGCAGGTCCAGCTCTTCGAGCAGCTTGTCCGCCAGGTGCTGGCGGGTCCAGATGCTCTGCACCTCGATAAGATAGGCGTCGAACTCGTTGGCCGCGAAGGTGGTCGCGCTGGTCTTGCCCGCGCCATGCTCCCCGAAGAAGACCCCGATCCCCGGCAGGGTCATGTCCCGGTGGACCAGCTGATCCACCACTTCCAACAGTGCCGCGACGTTGCGCAGCGGGGCGAGATTACCTGTTATCATGTTCTGCTCACTCCTTGCCTTTCAGCGACCGGTACATCCGCTCCCGGGCGCGGTACTCACTCGACTGGACGTACTGGCCCAGCCATTCGGTCTGCTCGCCGGTCAAAGCCTGACCGGCTGCAATCATCCCCTGCAGTTCCTTGGCCCGCGCGTAATCCGCCTCGGGATCGCGCGGCTCGGGCTTGTCCTTCCGCCGTGCCTCGAACTTCGCGACGCTGGCGCTCAGCGCGGCATCCGCTGCGGGATCGGCGACGCGGCGACGTCCGCCCTTTGGTGCGTGTGGATGCACCTTGGGCATCCGCACGACAGTCGCCTCCGGCAATCCATCGTCTGGCATCGCCTTCCCGGCCGCGCGCAAACGAGCCGCGATCTCGGCCGCGTCGAGCTTGCGCTCCAGCCGGGCCGCTTCCTTGGTGGTTCTCTCGAAGGCCTTTTTCGCGCGATTGTGTTCTTTGGCATCGGCAACGCCGAAGAACTTGCCTTTCCGGATGACCGGCGCTTCGCCGAGGAACTTGCCGTCCATCGTGTAGACCAGCAACCCTGCCGCCAGATCGTCCGGATCGAAGCGCACGGTGACCTGTTGCCCCGCGACCTGGTACATCCATTCGGCCCAGTACCGGCTGCCGTAAATCTTGATCTCGCCGTTCTCGCGATTGGCCCGAACGCCCTCGCCGCGCAACAGCCAGAGCCGCTGCTGTTCCTCGGTCGCCTTTTTCACTGGCCCATGGGCATAGGAGGCGTTGAATACCTCATCGAAGGACCGTTGATTGGCCACTTCCGAGCGTCGGCCACGGCGGGCGTTGTGCGCAGCGATCTCCCGGTCGAGCACCACTTTGAACTCATCGAGCGGGATCGATCGGGAACCGTAATTCTCCGGCTTCGAGGAGGTGTTCCGCCCTGTGTAGGCTCCGACGAAAGCCGGGTGCATCGCGACCCGGTCGCAGAGGTCCTTGAACGCCCGCTCGATCGGCTTCGCCTGACCCCAGCCCGGCTTCGCGAAATGCACCTCGGTCCCGAGCAGCGGGAAGAGCCCGAGCACGTCGTCGTCCTTGATCTTGAAGCGGTGCCGATACTCGACCTGCCCGGTCATCACCTTGTTGACGAACTCGTGGCCGTTATCGAGCAGGACATGATCCGGGATCCCGAACCGTCGCACCATGTCGCCGAAGGCCAGCTGCACCGTGTGGCTGTTTGCCGTCTCCGAGAGGCGATAGGACAGGAACTTGCCCGAATAGATGTCCGAGATCGCGATCATCTGGATGCGCCCGGGCTTCTCGCGCCCCGGCAACTGGATGAACACGTCGAACTTGTGATAGTCGGCCTGCACCGCTTCCAGGGCGCGCAGGTAGGTCTTGTCGCGGGTCTGGTGGGGGTAATACCGCGCCAGCGCATGCGGCCCCTTGCGCAGGTAGACCTGCACATGCTTGGGAACCGTAGCGTCGATGATCCGCCGCACCTGGTGGATAGGCGGCACCGGAATGCCCTCAGCCTCGGACGCTTCCACAGCCCAATCATACGCGGCGGTCATCGGCGTCGGCGACTGCTGGAAGTAGGCCCCCTTGACCAGATCGAGGAACCGCGCATCGACTTCGATGCGCTGCCCCTTGCCGCCGCCCGGACGGGGCGCCAGATAGGCGAGCCGGTCCTCAGGTGCGACACCATCCACGAGGCTGAACCAGTTCCACAGCGTCTTCGCGCTGACAGACCGCGACGCGGCAACCATCTCCACCGCCGCCGAGCGGGTGAACCCGCCGCCCTCCAGCCCCTCGATCTCGACCAGCGCCGCCAGCCGGTCCCGCGCCTTGTCCTTCGCGCTGTCCTTCAGACCGTCGAACGTCGCCCAGGCCTCGTCCCGCCCGCGCGTCTCCTCTTCGACCGGCACCGCCTGCAGCAGCGCGGCGCGCGCACGCATGGGCAGGAGCGTCCAGTGATACTCCATCCCGCCGCCCCGGCCCTGGCGGCGGCGAACCTTGCCGGAAATCGCGTCCCATCCCTCACGTTTGGCCTTCTCGTTGACCTTGCGTTTCGTCGTGGGCATATCCGGCAACCCGGCCTCCGCCAGTTCCGCCGCGCTCCACCAGTGCTGACCTGGGCTCGTGTGGGTCATGTGTCGTCGCCCCCCATCTCGTCGAGGAGCGCCTGCACGTCATTGCCATGCTCTTCCAGGAACCGCCGCCGCGCCGATTTGGGCGCACGCGCCCACGCGTCACTGAGGCGGAGATACGCCTTGTCTGTCGCATCGACCGGAGGGTTGGCCCCTTCGGTCATTGCCTTGTACTGGGTACGGGCCTCGGCCGCATTCTTCGCCGTACCCTTCTCCAGCGCCTCGACAACGTGATACCGCTCGGTCGGCTGCGTGATCTTGGAGATCTGCATCAGGTCCGCGAGCGTCACGGGTTTCGGGGCATGGCGCAGCCGGTGGGCATCGCCACGCAGGGCTTGCCCAGCTTTCACAAGACGCTCGACATGGCGCTTGGACTTCCCGATTTTCTCTGCCGTAGCCGCCGTGAAGGATACGAGCGACATCGTGTCGCTCGTATTCCACCGCTTGCCCACAAGCTCGGCACCAACAGCCGCCTTCGTCTCCGGATGCAGCCGCTCATAGACCGCCTTGCGCTCCGCCAGAAACACCGCCGTGTCCAGCGCGGTCAGCTCGGCACCGGCAAGGTTGTCGTCGATCTCCATCAGCCGGGCGAAGTCGTCGTTGCAGGACCAGCAGACCACCTTGATCGGGTCCATGCCCGGGACGCCTTCATCGCGCAGCGCCCGCGCTGCCGTCAGCCGGTGACCGCCAGCCAGCAGCACGAAGGCTCCGGTCTTTTTGATCTTGCGGACGTGGATCGCGTCCTTGATCACGCCGAGGTCGCGGATCGACGCCTTCAGCGCCTCGACGCCAGCGTCGGAAACAGGCCGCAGCCGGTCGCCGAGGATGATCTCGTCAAGCGGCAGTTCGGTGATGGTGGTGAGGATGTCAGCCATTCTCGCGTGGCCCTTTCGTCATGGTGTAGTACCAGATCGGTTGGCCGTTCGGCCCCGTCTCGCGCTTGCAGTCGATCTTCGCCCCAAGCTGCCGAAGCTCCGAGACACAGGTGCCGGGAGACGGCGCCTTGCCGCGCGACATGATCTCCCAGCTGCTGTGCTTCTTGCCGTCGCGCAGCACCTTGAGAACCCGCTGCAGACGGGCGGATTTCAGGGTGGCGTTGTTCACTTGTGCCCCCGCCGGTACCCGCCCTGCGAGCCGAACGTGACCCAGTCCTCGCCGTCCCGCTGGCGGCAAACGTTGCACAGCCGGTTGTGGGGGCCATCGCTCAGGAAGGACGTCCGGCAGCACATGCACGGACGCCGCCTCCTCTGAGCCGCCCGTTTCAGATCGTCGAGCCGCGCCTCGGCCTGCGCCTGGGTGGCCATGATGCCGCTCAGCGTGGCCCCGTTGGCACCGATAATCTGATACCGGGCGCTCGGCCCGATGTGGATCACACGCGCCCCTTTGAGCGCCGCCTTGTCCGCATCCGAAACCAAATCGAGACGGACCGCCTTGCTCGTTCTCGGCTCAGCCATGGCTCACCTCCCGGGGCGTCTGCGGCGCCGCCGTCTCGCGGCTGGCGAGGTAAGTCTCCAGATGCTCCAGCGCGCCAGAGGTCTCCAAAATTTCAAGAAGAGCGATGATCGCATCGACCTCCGCATCGCGGGTACGGTTCAGCACATGTGCTTCATCTTCATTGCCCGCCGCCTCGGCCCCGGTAATCTGCTCGTCAGTGACCTGCAGAAACTTCAGCCCGGCGCGCAAGCCGCGCACATCGTTTGCCAGTAAATGCATCGTGAAACCCTCGTTCAAAGCGTCAGGAAGAGTGGCGCGAAGACGAACAGCGCCATGGAAATGACCCAGATGCACAGACCCCCAAGGAGGTCTCCGGCGAGGCTGTTCGAAAGCCTTGCCTCTACGATCCGGAAGGATGCCCACGCCGTGCGCCACCAGGGGGAGGTCTCCATGGCACACGGCGTGGACGGACCCGAGGGAGGAGCCTCGGGGATGCGGAGCGGGCCACTCTGCTCGTGAGTGGTGGCCTTGCCTGGGTGTGGCCCGGCTCCGGTGTTCATCTCGATCAGCGCATCCATCAGCGCATCGGCATGCTCGTTGATCCGGGCTGCCGCCAGCCGCACGGCACAATGGTTCGCCGGGGTCAGCACCGTCTGGATCAGCGTCGCGCCAAGCGCGATGCGTTCGAGGTCGGTCATGTCGCGGCCCAGAACATGGGCCATCAGGACAACGTCGGCGCGGGTCTCGATCATCACCGTGCCTCCCCAAAAAAGAACCGGACAACCATCTGGAGGATCAGCACTGGCAGGAACACCGGCCACATCAACGCGGTCACTGTCAAAACCGCGCTCAGGACGACCGGATGGCATCCCCAGTCGCGGGGATCGTAAAGGATGGCGGTGACAAACAGGCTGAGAAACGCGCCCATGGCGTAGAGTTCAAACATCGTCGGTCTCGCTCTTCGTGGGAGGTGTGGGGATCTTCGCAACAGCCGCCTTGAGCGCCGCGATCTCGGCCTTCGCAGCCGCGAGTACCGCGCTCAGCTCCGGGCGCAGAACCCGGGTCTTTCCAAAGGGCACCGCCATCACGCAGCTCCTTTCCGTTGTTTGGGGGAAGTATCCGGACGGGGGATGTCCTGCGGCCATTCGAGGTCCTCGGGCCAGTTCTCCGAAAACCACTTGGAGACCTTCTGGCGTGTAAGGCGACGGCACTCCCGGCCCTCACGAAGCGAAGCGAAGAACTTTCCGTCATTGGCTGCATACACACCCAAGGTTGTCAGCTTGACGCTTGCATGTGCGGCGTATGCCTCGCCCACCGTGATGATCTGCTCTTCCGTCATTGCTCAACTCTCTGTTTGGCATTTGCCCAACCGTATGTTAGGGATATGCCCAATTGCAAGACAAAACTTTATTGGGCATTCTCCCAACTGCATTTTTCGGGGACGCCATGGACTTTGCTGAAATGGTGCTGGCTCGCCTCGGCGAGCTGAAGCAGAACATCAACAGCTTTGAACTCACGCAGGGTTGGCCGCAGGGATATTTGCGAGCCGTGGTGAGAACTGACGACAAACGCACAGTCCCAAACATCGAGAGAGCGAAGACAATTTGTGATGCTCTCGATTTGGAATTCTATATAGGCAGACCGCGCTCGACCGAACCAACCTCAGAGATCGACGGCGAACGCTTCGCCACCGTGGCCCGCTTCGAGGCCAGCGCGGCGGCGGGCGATGGTCACATCAACCTCGATGACGATCCGGTCGATCATCTCGCCTTCTCGCAGAACTGGCTCTTGCAGAACGGTATCCGGCCGGACACCTGCTTCCTGATCACCGTGCGCGGCGACAGCATGGCCCCGGTGATCTCGGACGGCGACCTGGTCATGATCGACCGCCGAAAGACCGCGATCACCTCAGGGCAGGTCTACGTCTTCAATCAGCCCGGAGATGGCACCCGCATCAAGCGGCTGGAGCTTGTCCCCGGTGCGGCCCTCATCATCCGCAGCGACAACCCCGATCAGGACCGATACCCACCGGAATACTACATTGGCGACGACATGAACCACATCGCCGCCAGCGTCCTCGGCCAAGTCATCTGGTCGGGGCATACTTGGAAGTGACGAGCCATTTTTCAGAGGGAAGATTGTATTGCAGGATATTGGTGCATTCTACGCAATGGGCGGCGTGGCCGCTGTCTTGGGAGCGATCGGAGTAGCGGTCATCTCTGGATCGTCTGGTGTCGATGAAGGCAGTTATCAGCTTGGCTTCTTCGAGAAACGAACTGTGAAATCCGAGGTTCGGGAAAGGTTGAAAGACCCGAGCAGTGCAGAGTTTGGGACCATCAAGGCTGCCCAGGACGGTCATATCATCACGGTTTGCGGCTTCGTAAACGCGAAGAACAGTTATGGTGCCTATACAGGCCGGAAGCCATTTTACGGAATGCTCACCCAGAGCCGTGGCTTCTCGGTGATCGCATTGGGTGGGTCGGAGGGAGAGGTCACCGCGACGTTTACCATATGCGAAAGGAGGGGCATCAAGCTCTGACCTCTGGAAGTAGCACGGAAGTCCCAGAGGCGGTTTGCCAAGATGGTTTGTTCTATGCCCCTGGTTCTAGTGGTGCACTGCCGACACCAATTGGCGCTGCAATATCGCAATGCCGACCTCGATACCCTGCCGAAACCATCACTGGTGGACAGTCCTCTGCCTTCGGCCAGGACATGGAAACGGTCTGTCCCGTCCAGATCGTGACGGTGACCGTCTTCAACTCGTGTTCTTTATATGTTCTACGCATGAAGCGACCATCCCACGGAACAGTAAACGGCCGGTTAACGTGAACACCCTGCACTTCGTTTGCCGTCACTGCCGACGGTCCAATGAAATCCCATACCCACCCGCGGCCGAATGTCTTCTGCGCGATCAGATCCTCCCGCGCTGCAAATGCCGCCACTGCGGTCTGACCGGAGCAACCGAGATGCGCCGGTACTACAACCCGAACGTCAACGCGTTGGATGGTGCCAGGTCCGACATGGATGGTCCGGATTTCGGCGTGTCAGACTGGCGACAATCCTGAAAATCGGGTCCCAGTTCGACAGCGAGGCTTGGCGAGGTCGAAATCGCCAAGCCTTTGTTTTTTATGGCTGCAATGCCTTTCTGGGACCCTGAAACCAAACTGGGCGACTTGGGTCCCAGTTCCGCAGCCTGAAATCGCCCCTCTCAACCCCGGCTCCACGCCCTCGAACACGCGTTTGAACCATATTTGAAAGGGGTTTCACGCCCCGCACGGTTTTCCTTGCCCTGTTTCCCGAAAACCACACGACTCGCGTCAAATCGCCCCATTTTCGGCCTTACTGCAAAACACTCTGCCGCGCTCGAAAACCCGCCGCTACACCGTGAAACCCTTATATTTATAAGGCCGTTCCGCCTTCTTCCGCCCTCATAGGCCCTCTTCCGGCTTCACTGTAAAAGAATGTGTCTCCCTACACACTTTTTCGGCTATCCCCAACAAGCCCGTTGCGACTCGGCTCTCTCCCCCGGTATGCGGGGCGCACCTTGGTCCGGGCCTGCCCGGGTAAAAGGGAACGCGGTGCAAATCCGCGGCTGCCCCCGCAACTGTAAGCGGCGAGCGGTTCCGGCAACTGCCACTGGGGTTCGCCCCCGGGAAGGCCCGGACACCGCCCTGACCCGCAAGCCAGGAGACCTGCCACGGTGATCACCCATCCCATGCGCGGGGCGCGCGGGCGGATACGGTTTTCCGGCGTGGTGGCATCCCCTCACCGTTCGAGGGAGCGCCAGAGGCTCTTCCCCGAATTATTCGCACCCGGCTCCGCATCCTCCCTGCGGACCCATCAAAGACCAAGGACCACGGCCATGACCCGCCTGAGGCTCTCCGCATCCGCCCTCGCCCTCATCTCTTACGCCGGCCTCGCGCAGGCGGAGGTCGTCGATCTCGGCGTCCTGACGCTTTACGCAAACCACACGCCGATCGCTCTTAAGGACAGCGGCAGCACCGTCGATGTGGTGAACCGCGAAGACCTGGAGGTCGCGCCGACCACGAACATCGCCGATTTCCTCGCCACCGTGCCAGGTGTGAGCGTCTCCTCCAACGGCGGCACGGGTTCGGTGACAAACATCCGCATCCGTGGCCTCGACGGCGCCTATGTGCCGGTGCTCATCAACGGCATCGACGTGACCGATCCGTCGATCACCACCACCCAGTTCAACTGGGGTGTGCTGCCGATGGGCGCAGTGGACCGGATCGAGGTGCTCAAGGGCTCGCAATCCGCGGTCTACGGCTCCGAAGCGGTGGGCGGCGTCATCAACATCACCACGCTGGACCCGGAGGGCGAGCCCGGCACGCGCGGCACCTGGGGTGTGGAGATGGGCGGCAACGCCACCAAATCCGCCAACTTCAGCGTCGCGCACACCGGCGAGCGGGCAGGCATCGCCTTCTCCGGGGCGCATCTGGAAACCATGGGCATCTCCGCCAGCGCGGCAGGCAGCGAGCCGGACGGATACTCCGGCACCCAGTTGACCCTCGAGGGCTACTACGACGCGACCGACTGGCTCCGGCTTGGCGGCTCGCTCCTGCTGATCGAGGCCAAGGGCGAGTTCGACCCCTTCGGCGGCGACGGCTTTGCGCCCTACGACCAGGAATTCACCGCCCAGACCAAGGCGATGCGCTTCTACGCGCAATTCGACCTCGGCGCGGTGGAGAACGAGCTGTCCTACACCAACCTCACCCACGAGCGCACCTCCACCTCTGCGGGCCGCACCGATCCGTTCCAGGGCACTCGGAAAAAGGTCGCCTATCAGGGCAACTGGGCTCCGAACGAGCGCCTGTCCTTCTCCTTCGGCGCGGACAACACCCGCGAGGGCTTCCGCACCACCGAGGAAGAATGGCTGTTCGACCCCGTGACATTCGCCTTCCTCGGCACCCGGCTGCTGGACACCAACAAGGAAGTCACCACCAACGGCATCTTCGCCGAGGCCAACTGGCAGCCGAACGAGGCGCTCTCGCTGACCGGCTCCATCCGCCACGACGATCACTCGGAGTTCGGCGGCTTCTGGTCCGGCCGCGTTGCGCTGGCCTATGACTTCGGCAACGAGACCGTGCTGCGCGCCTCCATCGCCAACGGCTTCCGCGCACCCTCCCTGTACCAGCTGCACTCCCAGCTCTACGGCAACGCGTCGCTGACCGAGGAAACCAGCCGCAGCTTCGAGATCGGGCTGGAGCACGGCTACGCCAACGGCTTTGCCCGCGCGACGCTGTTCTACACCGAGATCGACGACCTGATCGGCTTCGTCGGCGCGGGCTACGCCCAGATCCCCGGCACGTCGAAGACCCGGGGCATCGAGCTGTCCGGCGAATATCAGGCCACCGACCGGATCACCGTCTTCGGCAACTACACCTACTCGGACACCGAGGACGCCAACGGCAACCCGCTGCCGCGCACGCCCAAGCATGACATCACGCTCGGCCTGACCGCCGACATCACCGATGCGCTGAGCATGGGCCTGACCATCCAGCACCTCGCCGACCGCCCGCAGGACGGCTTCCCGGCGCGGGACATGGACGATTACACGCTGGTCAACGCCTCCGTCTCCTACGACATCGCGCCGAACACGGAGATGTACCTGCGGGTCGAGAACCTGACGAACGAGTCCTATCAGACCACGGCGGATTACAACGCCATGGGCCGTACCGCCTTCTTTGGCGTCCGTGGCTCGTTCTGACCTCCGGGCCTGGGTCGCGGCGGCGCTTGTCGCCGTGACCTCGCCCGCCTCGGCCGACACGCCGCAGCGCGTTGTCTCGCTCAACGTCTGCACCGACCAGACGCTGCTGTTGCTGGGCAATCCGGCACAGATCGCCTCGCTGTCTTCTCTCTCCGTCGATCCGCGCAGCTCGGTCTACGCCGACAAGGCGCAGGCCTTTCCGCGCAACGACGGCAGCGCCGAAAGCGTGGTTCTGGATCAGCCGGACCTCGTCCTCGCCGGGCGCTACACCACCCGCGCCACGGTGGAGATGCTGGAGCGGCTCGGCATCCGCGTCGAGGTCTTCGACCCGGCGGACAGCCTCGCCATGGCACGCAGCAACATCGCCCGCATGGGGGACCTGCTCGGCCCGGACGCCAAGGCCCGGGCGCAAACCCTGCTGGCCGACTTCGACTCACGGCTCGCGGCCCTCAGGGCCACCCCCGGCCCTCATCCCCGCGTCGCGCTCTACTACGCACTCGGCAACACCGCCGGGACCAACACGCTGGGCGGCGACCTGCTCGCGGCGGCGGGGCTGGAGAATATCGCCGCAGACCTCGGCATGCCCTTCGGCGGCGCCCTGCCTCTGGAAGCGCTGATCCTCGCGGACCCCGACCTGATCCTCACCGGCCAGCCCTACGCCAGCCCCGCCCGCGCCACGGACCTGCTCATGCACCCGGTCCTGCAGCGCTCCGGCAAGCTGCGCGGCCTGAACGAGGGCGCAAACTGGCTCTGCGGAACCCCGGCCCTGCTCGACGCCGTCGCGGACCTCGTGCAGATCCGCCTCGACTGGAGCATCGCCCGATGACCCGCGCCGCGCTGCTGTTTCTTCTTGGCCCAAATACCCCCAAAGCCCCCATCGCCGCGGGTGCTGCTGCATGAAACCGCTCCCGCTCCTGACCGCGCTCACCCTCGCGCTTTTCCTCGCCTCCCTGCTCATCGGCTACACACCGATCCCGATGACGACCGCTCTGAAAGCCCTCATCGGTCTCGGCGATCCGCTGCACGCCATGGTGATGCAGGAGATCCGCCTGCCCCGGGCGCTGCTGGCAACGCTCGTCGGCGCGGCGCTCGGCCTCACCGGCGCGGCGATGCAGGGCTTCCTGCGCAACCCGCTGGCCGAACCGGGCCTCATCGGCGTCTCCGCCTCCGCCGCCCTCGGCGCGGTCATCGCCCTGCAAACCGGCCTCGCCGCGCTCTTCGCCCTCGCCCTGCCGCTCATGGCGCTGACCTTCGCCTTCGGCGCGGTGGGGCTTGTCGTGCTGCTCGCCGGGCCGCGCGGCGCGTCGCTGACGCTGATCCTCGCGGGCATCGCCATCTCAGCGCTCGCCGGTGCGCTGACCTCGCTGGCGCTCAACCTCTCGCCGAACCCCTATGCCGCGTCGGAAATCATCTTCTGGATGATGGGCTCCGTCGCCGACCGCTCCCTCGCCCATGTCTGGCTCGCCGCGCCGCTGATCCTCGGCGGCCTCGGTCTGCTGATGACGCTCCGCCACGGCCTCGACGCCCTCACCCTCGGCGAGGACGCCGCCCACAGCCTCGGCCTCTCGTTGCGCTCCATCCGGATGCGCCTCCTGCTCGGCAGCGCCGCCGCCATCGGCGCCGCCACCGCCGTCACAGGCGCAGTGGGCTTCGTCGGATTGGTCGTGCCGCACATCCTGCGCCCTCTTGTCGGCCACATGCCCTCGCGCCTCCTGCCCGCCTCCGCGCTCGGCGGCGCGTCCATGCTGCTGGCGGCGGACATCGCCACCCGCCTGATCCTGCCGGACCGCGACCTGAAACTCGGCGTCCTCATGGCCCTCGTCGGCGCACCGCTGTTCCTGCACCTGATCTACAAGACCCGGAGAGACATCGGATGAACCTCCTCACCCTCCGGAACCTGACCGTCCGGCGCGGCGAATGCCCCGTGGTCGATGACGTCTCCCTGACCGTGACCAGGGGCGAATGTGTCGGCCTGATCGGCCCCAACGGCGCGGGCAAGACCACGCTGCTGCGCGCCGCCCTCGGCCTCCTGCCACACGAAGGCTACGCCAGCCTCGCCGCCCTGCCCGCCGCCGACCGCGCCAAAGCCGCCGCCTGGATGCCGCAGCAGCGCGAGATTGCCTGGCCGATCGCCGTCGAGGACCTCGTCCGCCTCGGCCGCCTGCCGCATGGCACCCGCCTCACGCCGCGCGACAAGGAGGCCATCGACGATGCCCTGACCCGCATGGGCCTCGACAACTATCGCCAACGCCCCGCCACCGCGCTCTCCGGCGGCGAACAGGCCCGCGTCCTCATCGCCCGGGCGCTGGCGCAGGACACGCCCCTCCTGATGGCCGACGAGCCGACGGCAGGCCTCGACCCCGCCGCGCAACTCGCCACCCTCGACGTCCTGCGCCAGATCGCGGAGGAAGGCCGTGGCGTCATCCTCTCGCTGCACGACCTTTCCCTCGCCGCGCGCTACTGCACCCGCCTGATCCTGCTCGACCGGGGCCAGCTCCGCGCCGACGGCGCGCCCATGGCGGTGCTCACCGAGGACAACCTCGCCCGGACCTTTCACCTGCGCGCCCGCATCCACGAGACACCGGAAGGCCCCTTCCTGCAACCGCTGGCCCGCCTGTGAGAGGCCCGCGGCGCATCGTCTGCCTCACGGCGGAAACGGTCGAGACGCTCTACATGCTCGGCCAGGAGGAGCGCATCGTCGGCGTGACCGGCTATGCCGTCCGCCCGCCCCGGGTGCGCCGCGAGAAACCCCGGGTCGGCGCCTATACCTCCGCCGATACCGCCCGGATCCTGGCCCTGGACCCCGATCTCGTGCTCACCTTCTCGGACCTGCAGGCGGAAATCGCCGCAGAGCTGATCCGCGCCGGTGTCGAAGTGCACGCCTTCAACCAGCGCACCGTCGCGGGCATCCTGCGGATGATCGAGACGCTCGGAGCACTGACCGGCGCAGAACAGGACGCGCAGGCCTTCCTCGCGAACTTCGCGGAACGCCGCGCAACCCTGGAAGCGCAGATCCCTGCGGTGCGCCCGAAAGTCTGGTTCGAGGAATGGGACGAGCCGCTGATCTCCGGCATCGGCTGGATATCGGACCTGATCCACATCGCGGGCGGCGTGGACGTCTTCGCCGAATGCGCAGGCCGCCCCAATGCCACGGACCGCATCGTCACACCGGACGCGGTCGCGGCGCGACAGCCGGATCTGATCCTCGCCTCCTGGTGCGGCAAGAAACTCGCTCCCGAGCGCATCAAGGCCCGCCCCGGATGGGAGACCATCCCCGCAGTGCAGGAAAACCGCATCCACGAGATCAAGGCGCCCTTCATCCTCGCCCCCGGCCCGGCGGCCCTGACAGACGGGCTCGATCAGATCGCCCTGCACATTGCAAACGCGGCGAAAAGCTGACCGCCCCTGTGCTTCTCTGGTCCGGAAAATACCGAGGGGTCCGAGGCAAAGCCCCGATGCCCGGCGAAGCCGGGTAATACGGGACGGTGGGCGGGGCGAGTTTCGGCGCAGCCGAAAGAGCGCCGTCCCCGTCCCTACAGCGTTTCTGGTTCAACCTGAAACATCGAGCGGCGTGCATGTCCCGAGAATACACGGTGTGACAGGGTATGCGTGCCTCAAATTGAATCAGAAACGCTTTAGCCCGCAAATACCCCGCGCCGCCCTTCGAAGCGCTGAACCGCGATCCCTGCCGCCTCCAGACCCGCGCGCACCGCTTTCGCAATCTGCAAGGCCGTCGCCCCGTCGCCATGCAGGCAGATGGTATCCACCGCCGCCGGGATCGGCGCACCCTCCTCCGGCAGGATCGCCCCGGCTTCCACCATCCCGACGATGCGGCGGGCGGCAAACCCTGCATCATGGATCACCGCCCCGGGCAGGCTCCGGTCCACCAGCGTCGCATCGGCGTTATAGGCCCGGTCGGCAAAGATCTCCCCGGCCCAGAGACAGCCCAACGCCTCCACCGCCCGCTGCTGCGCCGTCGCGGCCAGCACCATGACGATGATCTCCGGGGCCACCTCCAGCGCGGCACCATAACACGCCGCCGCCATCCCCTCGTCTTCGGCCGCCATGTTCGCCAGCGCCCCGTGCAGCTTGAGATGCCGCACCTCCGCACCCTGCCCGCGCGCCACCGCCAAAGCCGCGCCGAGCTGGTATTGCACCATGTGCCGCAGGGTCTTTTCCGGCAGAAACATCCGCCGCCGCCCGAATCCCTGCAGATCCGCGAACCCCGGATGCGCCCCTATTCCGACGCCCCGGGCATGCGCCTGCGCCATGGCCGTCGCCATCACATCCGGGTCCCCGGCATGGAACCCGCAGGCGATATTGGCGGACGACAGCACGTCCAGCAGCGCTTCGTCCTGCCCCATCACCCAGGGGCCGAAGCTCTCGCCCATGTCGGCATTCAGGTCGACCGTTTTCATTCTTCCTCGCTCCCGCTGATGACACCGCTGATGAGGGTATAGCCCAGAAGCTCCGGCACGTCCGCCGGATCGCGCACCAGCGGCTTCACCCGGCCTCTCAAGCCTTTCATATCCCGCACGAACCCCGCTTGCGCCGCCAGCGCGTCCTCGCGTGTGACAAAGCGGAACCGCACCTCTGCGCCCGCCGGGGCCTGCGCCACCTTCGGCAGATCACAAGGAATGACGGTGCCGATGCGGGGATAACCGCCCGTCGTCTGGCATTCGGCGAGCAGAACATAGGGGGCACCGTCGCCGGGGATCTGGATGTCGCCCGGCGTGATGACCTCCGACAGGATCGTCTGCCCGGCGGCCAGCCCGAAGCCCTCCCCCGGAGGGGCCATCCGCACCCCCATCCGGTTGCCCCGCGCATCGCGCCGGAAGGCCGTGGCGCAAAAACGGTCCCGCTCCGATTGCGCATAGAGGCTCGTTTGAAGGCTCGGCAAGATCCGGATCTCGCCGCCTTGCCACCGTGGGACCACGTCCAGCACCATGCCCGCCTCGTCGTCCCGGTCAGGCAGCAGGCCAAGCACATCCCCGGCCTTGACCAAGTCGCCAAGTCCCGCCGCCAGATGCGCGCCGCGCGCCCCGAGCACCTCCGGCACGTCAAAGCCGCCACCGACCGTCAGGTAGCCATAACACCCCGCCGTCACGCCGCCGATGTCCAGCACCGCTCCCGCCGGGACCCTGTGCGACGCCTGCCAGCGCAGCGGCGTGCCATCGAGCGAAGCCTTCATCGGTGCCCCGGTCAGCGCCACCCGCGCCGGGGCATCGAAAGAGAACCGCCCACCCAGCCCCGCCATTTCAAGCGCCGTCCTGACAGGCTGGCCAAGCAAGGCCGCGCCTTCTTCCAGCGCTTGCCGGTCCACCGCACCGCCGCGCGACAGCCCCTGCGCCAGGAAGCCCGTCCGCCCCGCGTCCTGCACCGTCACGCCGGGGCCGCAGGAGAGCACCGTCAGGCTCATGCCAACGCCTCCGCCGTCAGCCCACCCATCGGGTCGCCCTTCATGCGCTCGTAGGCTTCGCGGGATACGGACGGAAAACGCACCTCGTCGCCGGGGCGCAGCAGGAAGGGCGTCTCGCTTTGCGGCTGGAACAGCTTCACCGCCGTCTGCCCGACGTGCCGCCAGCCGGTTGGCGTCGTGACGGAAAACAGAACCAACTGCCGAATTGCCACCACCAGCGCCCCCACCGGCACTTGCGGCGTCAGCGCGGTCTGGCGCGGGATCGCCCATGCCTCTGGCAAGGTGCCCATGTAAGGCTGCCCCGGCGCAAAGCCGATCGCCGTGACGCGCACCTGTGCCTGTGACAGCGATTTCACCGCTTCCTCTGCGCTCATCCCGGCCAATGCCGCCGCCTCTTCCAGTTGCGGCGCAAGCTCGGTGCCGTAGACCGTCGGAATACGCAAAAGCCGCCTTCCAGCAGGCAAATCCGCCGCGTACCAGTCCTGTCGTTCAAGGATCAGTCGAAGCCGCGCCGTCAGGTCTTCGGGCGCGACGGCCAGGGGATCGAAACGCACGAAGCAGGACACGAGCGAGGTCGAGCATTCCTCGACCCCCTCCGGGTTCTCCGTTTCCAGAGCGGCGCGAAAGGCCAACGCCGCGCGGTTTGCCGGCTCCTCCAGGGTCTCGCCGAAGCGCACGAGCAGCCCGTCGAGGCCGACGGAGGCAATCAGGGGAAAGGTCGTCATGCCGCCATCAAGTCACGCGTCGCGCCCGCTGTCCAGAGGGTCACGCGCCGGAGACGAAGCCTGCCAGCCCGCGTGCCGGGCCGCCTTGTTCCAGAGTGTGCCAAAGCGCCGGGCCTGCCTGCCCGATCATCGCCTCCGCCTTTCGTACGAGCGCCGCCTGAAGCCTGTCCTGAGGGATCGGTGCGGCGAGGTCATGGGAAAAAGGCACCTTCTCCCCTGAGTCCAGCACCACGAACCCCGCCGCCATCATGTCGCTCAGGGTCTCGTCTCCGATCACCGTCACGCGGCTGGCGAAGTCCTTCAGAGCCGCGTCCTCCGCCAGAGCATCCGCATAGACCCGGTCATCGCCCGTCGCCATGCCGCGCAGCACCATGCCCGCGAGCCAGCCATAGCTGAACTTGACCTCAAGTCCGGTCTGCGGCGCCTTCTTGTCACAGACCCGGAGCCAACGCGGATTGGTCCGCAGCGTCAGCGCCTTGACGCGGCTGCGCTGTTCGCCGGGCAAGGCCAAAAGCCCCTCGATCATCGCATGGGTGCCGTGGCAGCAGGCGTGGAACTTGTACTTGATGTCGCCAAAGAGAAAGCCCGGAGCCGCGCCGAAAGCCGCCTCATCCGGCGCATCGGAATGCGTCGCAACGAAGCCTTGAGGACCGCAGAGCCCGTCCTCCGCCGAGGTCATCCCGTGCAAGGCCAGCCAGGCGCATTCCACCCCCGCCGAGGCGGCAATCCCGGCGTTCCACGGCTTGCCCATGGTGCCGAACTGCGACTTCAGCCCCGAGGCGCGGGTCGCGCAGAGGCCCACAGCATGGCGCATCTGCTCCCGCGTCAGCCGCATCAACCGCCCTGCCGCCACCGTCGCCCCGAACGCCCCCGCCGTCGCGGTCATGTGAAAGCCCCGGTTGTAATGCCCGGGTGTCAGGACGAGGCCGAGCCGGATCGCGACTTCCGCCCCGACGAGGAATGCCTCGACGACCTCGGACAGGGACAAATCCCGCGCCTGCCCCACCGCCAGCGCCGCCGGATAAACGCCAACCGAAAGATGCCCGATATGGGCGAAATGCGTGTCGTCATAGTCGAGCGCATGGCTCACCGCGCCGTTCACCATCGCCGCCATGCGGGCCGGATAACCGCCGGGCAGACCAAAAACGGACGCCTCCGCCGAGCCCCCCTCCGCCTGCGCCATCTGGTGCAGGATGCCGGACAAGGGCTCTCCCTGCCCGGCCCGGCCGCAGACCAGCCAGTCGAACAGCGAGTTCTGCGCCATGCGCAGCGCGTCCTGCGGCAGCACGTCCGCCGGTGTTGCCGCCAGATCGAGCAGCTCTTCCATCACGCCCATTTCGGTCCCTCCCCTGAAAGTCAGGGGCACTCTAGAGGCACGCGGGACAGGCGCAAGCCGCTCAGGCGATCTCCGCCATCGCGCTCAGGAAGGCCTTGACCTCCTCGGCACTGTTGTAATGCGCGAGGCTGACCCGGATGCAATCGGGCTGGCCGAGCGGCGTCAGGATGTTGCCCGAATAGTGATCGGCCTTGCGCAGATGGGTGCGGATGCCCGCCGCGTTCAGCGCCGCAACCACCTCCGCCGAAGGCCTGCCTTCGATCCAGAAGCTCACCAGCCCCTCGCGGGCGGCATTCTCCGCGCCCGCGACGATCCGGACGCCGGGCAAATCGGCCAGCCCGGTCAGATTGCCCGCGCCCTCCAGCATCAACGCGACCAGGCCCGCCTCATGCGCGTGGATGGCCGCGCCTGCCGCCTCGATCCGCGCCCGCCGGTCGGTCTCGTCCGAGACCTGCGCCCCGAGCCAGTCGAAATAGCCGACGACGTCGGACATCGTGGCGTAGGCCCCGGTGTCCCGCGTGCCCAACTCCCAATTGCCGTCCGGCCCGCCGACGAGGCTGTCATGCGCCAGCATGGTCAGCCGGTCCGAGGCCCAGGCGACGCCGTAGCCGTGGCGCGAGAAGACCTTGTAGGGCGAGATGACATAGCCATCGACGCCCAGCGCCGTGAGGTCGATGCGCCCGTGGCAGGCGTGCTGGATGCCGTCGACGATGATGAGGCAGTCGGGAGAGACCTTTCGGATCTCCGCTGCAATCGCCGCCACGTCATTGCTCATGCCGGTCACCGGCGAGGTGTGCAGGATCGTCGCGACGCGGGTGTCCGGCGCGACATACTCGGCGTAGTCTGCCGCCGTAACCACGCCCAAAGCGTCGTCATGCGGCACCTGCACATGCTCGCGGCCCGAGGTCATCGCCCAGCGCGCGCAGGCACTGCGCGAGGCGGGATGCTCGACGGTGGAGGAGAGCACGATGCCGCCCTTCTCCGAGCCGAGGCAGGCGTCCTGAATGAGCCGGAACAAAAGCTCCGTACCGCTCTCGCCCCAAAGCACCGCGCCGCCGGGCGCATTGAAGAAGGTCTTCACATCGGCCCGCGCCTTGGCGATCACATCCACCAAAGCCTTGCTGGCGACGTTGTCGCGGCCCTGATTGTCCGGGATGGCGGCGAATTTGGTCGTGGTCTGCACCACGGCGTTGAGCGTCAGCGCCCCGCCCGCGTTCTCGAAGAAGACGCGCGGCCCGGCGAAAGGGCACTCCTCCACATGGGCGAAGCGGGAACGGATCTCGGAAAGCAGGGTTTCGGAGAACATGTCAGTGAGGCTTTCTTTGTTGCTCTTCGAGGTGGCGGATGGTCTCTTCCGCCGCCTTCTCCATGTCTTCGGGATCGGTGGAAGGCACCGCATAATTGCCGCCGAACCACTTCGCGAGGTCGATATCGGCGCAGCGTTTCGAACAGAAGGGGCGATACTCCGCGTCCGTGGGTTTGGAACAGATCGGACAGCTCATTTCAGCAGGTCCTTGAGCGGCTGCCGGTCACGCTTGCGCTGGATTTCCATCAGGCCGAGCGTCGTCCAGCCAGTCAGCACGGACTCCACCGTCTCCTTCTTCAGCTCCGCACGAAGCTGGCCCTCGATCTGGCGGCGGTCCTTCTTCGGGCAGGGCGCGGGATCGACGATGATCTGCCCGCCAAGCCCGCGCAACCGCAGCTGCCGGGGCAGATCGCGCATCGCCGCGAGATTGGCCTTCAGCCCCGCCGCCGGAGACGTATCCCCAGCGGTGTTCACATCCACCGCAACCAAGGCACTCGTCGGCTCGATGATCATCGTGTAGCCGCCCTGCAACTTCACATAAGGCGAGCGCAGAGCGTCAAGCAACTCGTCCGCCCCGCTGCGGGCAAAGCTGCCCGGTTCCGGGTCCACGTCCGTCACATGGGTCCACTCGCGCCAGGCCAGCGCATGCGGCCCGTCGCCCTCGACCAGCACCTCGGCCGCCTTCCCCGCATCCGCCAGAACATGCGCCGCCAGCTTGCACATGGCGGCAACGTCCTCGGCGATGTCCTCCGGATCGGCCCCGGCGCAGGAGGAACGCAGGATCAGCCCCGCGCCTTCCGGGAGGGGCGCCTCGGCAAAACCCTCATGCGCCGCCTCCAGCGCCGCATCGCGGTCCTCGTCTTCCTTGATGGCACGCGAGACGTTCACGCCGGGCTTGTTCGGCGTGACGATGGCATAACGCGACTTGAAGAGGATGTCCGACGTCACCGGGATCGCCTTGCCCGGCTCGGCAAAGCCCGTGACCTGCACCAGCAGCGTCTGCCCCGGTGTCAGCCCCTTGACCTGCCGCAGGAAGGCCGAGCCGTCCGGGGTGCGCAGGAACATGCCGCCCTGCCCCTTCATCGGACGCTCCGCCACTCCGCGATAGATCGTGCCGGGACGCGGCGCATCGCTGTCGATGAGCAGGTCCTCGAGAATGCCGTCGCGGATCAGCGCCGCCGCCTCGCGGCCGTTCACCTCGTCCAGCGCTACCGTCCAACCCTTCATGCGACACCTCCGTAAAGCGGGTATCCCGCTGCCGTCAAAAGTCCTGCCGTCTCTGCCAGCGGCAGGCCGACCACCGCCGTAAAGGACCCGTTGATCCATGGGACCAGCGCTCCGGCCATGCCCTGAATGCCGTAGCCGCCCGCCTTGCCGCGCCAGTCGCCGCTGGCAAGATAGGCGTTGAGCTCGAGGTTCGACAGGCTCTTCATCTTCACCTGCGTGACCACGTCCTTCTCCCAGACCTTCGCGCCCTTGCGCACCGCAACGGCGGTGATCACCCGGTGCCGCCGCCCCGAAAGCATGGTCAGGAACTCCGCCGCCTCCTTCTCATCCTCGGGCTTGCCCAGAATGCGCCGCCCGAGGGCAACCGTCGTATCGGCGGACAGCACGATCTCGTCGTCAGAGGCTTCGATCGCCAAGGCCTTCTCCCGTGCCAGCCGAATGCAGTAAGGCCGGGGAAGCTCGCCCTTCAGCGGGTCCTCGTCTATGTCAGGCGGGCGGATGGCGAAGGGCGTGACGCCGATCTGCGCGAGAAGCTCGCGGCGGCGCGGGCTGCCGGAGCCGAGAATCAGGTTGGGGGTGTCGGTCATTCGGGCCTTTCCTTTGCCCTGCCCATAGCCGTTTGGCCAAGGCAGAGCAAATCACCCGCGACTGCGAAATCGACGGTGAGCAGAATTTTAGCCTGAAATTCTGCTCTGCCTTACGCGCCGTGATCCGGCAGCTTGCCGGAGGGTGCGAGATAGGGCCGCGTGACGTCCCGCAGGGACACGTCCAGCGCCTCGACCTCCGCCCGGATCGCGCCATCCCCGGCCAGCGTCAGCACGACAAAGCCGCCCGGCGCCTCCCCCGGCTCGAAGCTCACCGAGAGGATGGAGAGCACCAAGTCCTTGTCCGACCGGTCCACGCCCTGGCTGGCAATCCGCAAAGCAGTATCCACGACCAGAAGCGATTGCACCCGTTCCACCGGCCTGCCGCGCCTGACCGCCGCCTCCACGTCCTCCCAGCGCACCCGGTTCACGAGCAGCCCCAGCCGCCGCTGCGCCGGTTGCCAGCGGATCTCCGTCACCGGCAGCACGGCGTCCTGCACCAGCGCCGACAAAACGCCCAGGTCCTCCTCGTCGAAGGCCCCAAGGTTCAGTGGTGCCTCGCGGGCATCCTCGAATCGCGCGTCCTCGGTCATTCGCCCTTGATCCGTTCGATCTTTGCGCCCACGGCGGACAGCTTGCGCACCACATGCTCATATCCCCGGTCGAGGTGATAGACCCGGCTCACCACCGTCTCCCCCTCTGCCGCCAGCCCCGCGAGGATCAGCGACACCGACGCCCGCAGATCCGTCGCCATCACTGGCGCGCCCTTGAGCCGGTCCACGCCCGTCACCCTCGCCGTGCCGCCATGCACCTCGATCTTCGCGCCCATGCGCGTCAGCTCCGGCGCGTGCATGAAGCGGTTCTCGAAGATCTTCTCTTCAAGGTTCGAAACCCCCTCCGCCGTGCACAGCAAAGCCATCATCTGCGCCTGCAAATCCGTCGGGAAGCCCGGGAAAGGCTCCGTCACCACGTCCACGGCCTTCACCCGGTCGCCGCGACGGGCCACCTTCAGGCCCTTCTCTGTCTCCTCGACGCTGAGTCCCGCCGCGTCCAGCTTCTCGACGAAGGCCTCCACGAGGCTCAGCTTGCCGCCCAGGCAGGTCACCTCACCGCCGCAGATCGCCGGGGCGAGCATGTAGGTGCCAAGCTCGATCCGGTCCGTCACCACCCGGTGCGTCGCCCCGCCAAGCCGGTCGACCCCCTGAATGGTGATCTCGGACGAGCCTTCCCCCTCGATCTGCGCGCCCATCGCCCTGAGGCATTCCGCAAGGTCGACAATCTCCGGCTCACGCGCCGCGTTGCGGATCACCGTCGTGCCCTTCGCCAGCGTCGCCGCCATCAGCGCATTCTCCGTCGCGCCCACGGAGGCGAAGGGGAAGTCGATCACCGCGCCCCTCAGCCCGCCGGCGGGCGCCTTTGCATGCACATAGCCATCGCGCAGTTCCAGGTCCGCGCCCATCGCCTCCAGCGCCTTCAGGTGCAGATCGACCGGCCGCGCTCCGATCGCACAGCCGCCTGGCAGCGAGACCACCGCCTGCCCCGCCCGCGCCAGCATCGGGCCGAGCACCAGAATCGAGGCCCGCATCTTGCGCACGATGTCGTAGTCGGCGTGCAGGTTATTCAGGTCATGGCTGCTCATCGCCAGCACCTGCCCGCCCTGCAGGCTCGACACCTCCGCGCCCAGCGATTGCAACAGCGCCGTCATCGTCTTGATGTCCGACAGCCGCGGCGCATTCGTCAGCGTCAGAGGCTCGTCACTGAGCAGCGTCGCCGGCATCAGTGTCAAACAGGCGTTCTTCGCGCCCGCGATGGGAATATCCCCGTTCAGCGGGCCATTCCCCGTCACCAGAATCGAATCCATGCCTGTCAGTCCTTGTTGCTGCTTTTGTCTTGCTGCTCGTCCGGACCATCCTCCGCGGCCCGCGCCCGCGCCTGAGCCTTGCGGCGGCCGAGATTCGCCTTGAGCGCCGCCTTCAGGCGCGCTTCCCTGTCGCTCTGCGGATTTTTGGGAGGTGTCGTTTTTCGCATCATGGCCTCTCTCTACCCCAGACGAAAAAAACCGTCCAGTTTGCGCTTGCACTCGAAAAAGTTTGGGGCTAATCACCGCCCACGCTTCGACGGCGACGCTCGAAACGCCCCGACAGAGGCGCTTCGGACGACGCAGACGAAGGCCAGAGATGCTGTGGTAGCTCAGTGGTAGAGCACACCCTTGGTAAGGGTGAGGTCGAGAGTTCAATCCTCTCTCACAGCACCATCTCCCCTCGGTGCCCCGACTTCTTCAGCTTGCAAGCTCCCGAACACTCTTGATGCATCACATCAACAAGCGCCTACAAGCCGCTGAAAATGCTCTCGAAAACCCGATAGAACCAAACCACCTGGCGCCGCTCCCCTTGCCAGGTCGTGCCGCGCGGCCTATCCCTCCGCATCGCTTCCGTCTGCCCCGGACCGCCCATGCTGCTCTATCGCCTCCTCATCAGCCTTTTTGCCGCGGGCGTCTTGCTCAAGCGCCCCGAGCGCCCCTACTGGCGGGCGCGGCTGGCCCGCGACCTGCCCGATCAGGGCCGGGTGCTCTGGCTGCACGGGGCCTCGAACGGCGAACTCGCTTCCATCCGGCCCCTGCTGCAACGGCTGACGGAGACCCGCCCCGAACTGCAGATCCGGGTGACCGCCAACTCGGACACCGCCGTCGCCATGGTGACCGGCTGGCAACTGCCGCGCACCCATGCCCGGCTTGCCCCGCTCGATCTCGCGGGCCCCACGCGCCGCGCGATGAAAGGCGTCATCGCCCATGTTTCCCTCGAATCGGAGCTTTGGCCGAACCGGTTCCGCCTCTGTCCCGGTCCCGTCATCCTGCTCGGCGCGCGGATGAGTGCGGGGACCGCCCGGACGTGGGGCAGACTGCCGGGCCTCGCGGCCCGGACCCTCGCGCCGGTTCGCCTCGCTCTGGCGCAGGACGCGGCCAGTCTCGACCGGCTGACCGCCCTTGGCCTGCCCGCCGCCGCCCGTGGCCCGGTTGTCGACCTCAAGGCCCTCTACCAGCCGCCCGCCGCGCAGACCCCGGACGAAGCCCTTCGCGCCGCCTTCCCCCGCGCCAGGACATGGCTTGCCGCATCGACCCACGTGGGCGAGGAGGAGATCGTCCTCGATGCCCACCTCAAGGCCCTGCGGGCGGAGCCGGACCTGCGGCTGATCCTCGCGCCCCGGCACCCGCGCCGGGCGGAGGAGATCCTGCCGCTGATCGCCGCCCGGGGCCTCACCGTCGCCCGCCGCAGCACCGGCGAGGCGCCGGATGCACAGGTCTATCTGGCTGATACCATGGGGGAAATGCCGCTTTGGTATGCGCTGGCGGGCCGGGTCTTCGTCGCCGGATCGCTCACCGATCGCGGTGGCCACACGCCCTACGAGCCGGCGCATTTCGGCGCGGCGCTGCTGCACGGGCCGGATACGCGCAACTTTACCGCCGCCTACACGCGCCTCGCAGAGGCCGGTGCCGCGCGGCAGATCACCGATGCGGCCTCCCTTGCAGCCGCGCTCACCGCCCTGTCCGACCCCGAGGCGCAAGCCGCCCTGGGACAGGCGGCGCAAACCGCGCTGCGGCAGGAAATCGACGCGGACGCCCTGGTCGGGCGCATCGTCGACATTTTGCCGCCCCCCGCCCCCGCTTGATCCCGCGCCACTTAGCGATATCTTAACGGGACACGAGCAGGTTAGAGCGATGATCCACTACAGCCTCAAATGCGCCGACGGCCACCAGTTCGAAAGCTGGTTCCAGTCGGCCGCCGCCTTCGACAAGCTGCAGGCCGCGGGCCATGTGGCCTGTGCCGTCTGCGGCTCGGCGCAGGTGGAAAAGGCGTTGATGGCCCCGCGCGTGAACCACGCCGCCCCGGCCGATGCGCCGAAACAGAGCCTGTCGGAGCCCGCAAACCCCGCCGAACAGGCCCTTGCCCGGATGCGGGAACACGTGGAGAAGCACTCGACCTACGTCGGCGGCAGCTTCGCGAAGGAGGCCCGCGCCATGCACCTCGGCGACACGCCGGAGCGGCCGATCTGGGGCGAGGCGAACCCGACGGAGGCGAAGGCGTTGATCGAGGACGGCATCCCCATCGCGCCCCTGCCCTTCACCCCCACCCGCAAGAGCAACTGAGTGGCCCCGGCCACGCCGCTGGACCGACCCGAGGACATGCCGCAGGCCTTTGCCGAGGCGTGGCACGACCGCGACGGGCACCGCATCGCCGCGCTCTTTGCCGAAGACGCCGACTTCGTGAACGTCACCGGCCTCTGGTGGCATGGCCGCGCTGCCATCGCCAGACCGCATGAGATTGCGCTGAAAACCTTCTTCGCGCGGACGACCCTGCACCTTGGCCGCACGGAAACCCGCGCGCTTGGTCCGGATTGCGCCGTGGTGCGCTGCCGGGTCCACATTACGGGGCAAACCGCCCCGGATGGTGGCAAGGCCGGGGATCGGCAGACCATCCTGACCTTCGTGATGGCGCGACAGCCCACCGGCTGGCTTTGCGTCTCCGGCCAGAATACCGAGGTCAGCCCAGGCATGGAGACCCACCTCGCCGGACCGGATGGCCCGCGGCCGGTGGATTACCGCCGGGGTGAAGCGCGCTAGCGTAACAGGCTGAGCGCGACGCTGGCCGAGGTGTATTGCAGACTCATGGAGAATGCCCAGGCCGAAACCGTATAGGCCTGCGCCGCGACCGCGGCCTCCTCCTCGGCCGTAGCCTCCTCCTCGACCGCCGTATCCTCCGGAAACGGCGTTTCCTCCGCCACGTCTTCCAGAGGCGCGGTCTCCGCCGGGGGCGTCTCCGCCGCTGCCGGGGCGGCCTCCACCGGCGCGGCCTCCGGCGCCTCCGCCGTGCCGCCGTAGGTCACCGACACCCCGGCCGCGTAGACGTTCACCATCACGGAGATCACGTCGACCTGCACGCTGCCGACTTTCGCCAGAGCCGAAGCCATCTCGCCCATCCGGCCATGCCGACAGCAGCCGGAGCCGCCCGCCTCGCCCAGCGCCGCACGCGCCTGATGCCCGATGGCGCGACCATGACCGTGCCCGCCCTTTTCCATCCGATGATGAGACCCATGGGGGTGCTGCCACCCGCCGCGTCCGCTGTCACCCATTGCATCCATGCTCATGATAGCCTCCAACACGTTGCCCTGCACGTCATCCTGCCCGCGCGGGGTGAAGATTTCCTGCCACGGCAACCGGCGATCTTGCTTCAATTCGCCGCAAATCTCCCGGATCGGCCAACGCACATTGCTCTCTTGCGCTTTTTTCAAACCGCGCCTACACCGCGCGCAACGCAATTCCGGGGGGATCGTCATGCCCGTCCTTGTCATGAAATTCGGCGGCACCTCCGTCGCCACGCTGGACCGCATCCGCCGCGCCGCCAAGCGCGTCGGCGTCGAGGTGGCCAAGGGCTATGACGTCATCGTCATCGTCTCCGCCATGTCAGGCGAGACCAACAAACTCGTCGGCTTCGTCGAGGAGACCTCGCCGCTGTTCGACGCGCGCGAGTATGACGCCGTGGTGTCCTCGGGCGAGAACGTGACCGCCGGTCTGATGGCGCTGACGCTTCAGGAAATGGACGTGCCCGCCCGCTCCTGGCAGGGTTGGCAGGTGCCGCTGATCACCACCTCCGCCCATGCGAATGCGCGGATCGAGGAGATCCCGACCGCCAACATCACCGCCAAGTTCGGCGAGGGCATGAAGGTCGCCGTCGTGGCCGGTTTCCAGGGCATCTCGCCCGAGGGCCGCATCACCACGCTGGGCCGGGGCGGCTCCGACACCACCGCCGTCGCCTTCGCCGCCGCCTTCGGCGCGGAGCGCTGCGACATCTATACCGACGTGGACGGCGTCTATACCACCGACCCGCGCATCTGCGAGAAGGCCCGCAAACTCGACCGTATCGCCTTCGAAGAGATGCTCGAACTGGCTTCGCTTGGCGCGAAGGTGCTCCAGACCCGGTCGGTCGAACTTGCCATGCGATACAAGGTGAAGCTGCGGGTGCTCTCCAGCTTCGAGGAACAGTCCGACGAGGCCGGCACGCTGGTCTGCGACGAGGAGGATATCATGGAATCGAATGTTGTGGCCGGTGTGGCCTATTCGCGCGACGAGGCCAAGATGACCCTCGTCACCATCGCCGACCGCCCCGGCATCGCCGCGGCGATCTTCGGCACGCTGGCGGATGCGGGCGTGAACGTGGACATGATCGTCCAGAACGTCTCCGAGAAGGATTACAAGGGCCACGAGGGCGGTGTCACCGACATGACCTTCTCCTGCCCGGTGAACGAGGTGAAGCGGGCGGAGAAGGCCCTCGCCGATGCGCAGGCCTCCGGCAAGCTGATCTTCGACAAGCTGGAGACCGAGACCAATGTCGCCAAGGTCTCCGTGGTCGGCATCGGCATGCGCTCCGCCGCGGGCGTTGCCGCCAAGATGTTCAAGGTGCTCTCCAACGAGAACATCAACATCCAGGTCATCACCACATCGGAGATCAAGATCTCCGTGCTGATCGAGCGCAAGTACATGGAACTCGCCGTGCAGGCGCTGCACGACGCCTTCGAGCTCGACAAGACGTCCTGAGTCCCCGCGACGGAGCATCCCCTCCGGCCCGTATCAGTCAAGACCGATGGACGGCCCCCGGGCCGTCCGTTTCATATGAGACCGACCGAACAGCCGCCGGTGACCCGGGAGCGGAGACAAGTTTGACCGCGAAAACCCTGACCCTGATCCTGCTGCCCGTGCTCGCGGCCGCCTGCTATGCCGTCGTCATTGACGCCGCGCGGCTGTCCGCTCCGGCATCCGGGGCGCTTTAACGCCATTCCACACGTATAACGCGAATTTCCGGTTGCGCCCCGATCGCACCCTTGCCATCAGGGTGTGCCGGACATTCCGACCGTGCCGCCCGGGACGCGCGGAATGACTCGCACGCCGCGCTGCACCGCAGCAACGGGAGCCTGCGCCGGACGCCGCGCCCGATTCTGCCGAAAGGCTGGGCAAATGAAGGGATACCAACGGTTTGAGGGCAATTGCGTGTTTCCAATCCCCCCCCACCTCGCCTATATCTGACAGGCGGAAATGCATGAGGCGCCTCACCCATGGCTGATGGTCTTGAAAGCGAAAGCCGCAAGCTGCTCGGGCGGCTGCGGGATACCATGGCCGAACAGGCCGCGGGACAGGAGCGGCTGGACAAGATCACTCATCTGACCGCCGACTCCATGGGCACCGAGGTCTGCTCGATCTACCTGTTCCGCGACAGCGAGACCCTAGAGCTTTGCGCAACGCAGGGCCTCAAGGCCGAATCCGTGCACCAGACCCGGATGAAACTCGGCGAGGGCCTCGTCGGGCGCGTCGCCCGCACCGGCAAGACCGTGAACGCCGCCGACGCCCCCTCCGCCCCCGGCTTCCGCTACATGCCGGAAACCGGCGAGGAGATATATTCGAGCTTCCTCGGCGTGCCGATCCAGCGGCTCGGCGAGAAACTCGGCGTGCTGGTCGTCCAGTCCAAGCAGGCGCGCGAGTTCACCGCAGACGAGGTCTATGCCCTCGAAGTGGTGGCGATGATCCTCGCGGAGATGACCGAGCTTGGCGCCTTCGTCGGCGAAGGCGCGGCCCTGACCCGCCGCCACACCCAGCCCGTCATGTTCCGCGGCGCCACCGGACAGGAAGGCACCGCCATGGGCCATGTCTGGCTGCACGAGCCGCGCGTGGTAGTGACCAACCTGGTCACCGACGACCCGGAGACCGAACGGGAGCGGCTGCGCAAGGCGGTGGACGACCTGCGCGTCAGCGTCGACCAGATGCTCGAAGGCGCGGACAGCGGTGGCGAAGAGGTGCAGGTGCTCGAAGCCTACCGCATGTTCGCCAACTCCAAGGGCTGGCTGAAGCGGATGGAAACCGATATCGACCGCGGACTCTCCGCCGAAGCCGCCGTCGAAAAGGAACAATCGACCGCCCGGGCCCGCATGAGCCAGGTGTCGGACGCCTACCTGCGCGAGCGTCTGCACGACCTCGACGACCTCTCGAACCGCCTGCTGCGGATCCTCACCGGGCAGGGCCGCGAAACCGGCTCGGAAATGCCCGAGGACCCGATCCTCATTGCCCGCAACATCGGCCCCGGCGAGTTGCTGGAATACGGCCGCTCTCTCAAGGGCATCGTGCTGGAGGAAGGCTCCGTCGGCAGCCACGCCGCCATCGTCGCCCGGGCGCTGGCCATCCCGCTGGTGATCCACGCGGCCCGCGTCACGAACGAGGCGCTGAACGGCGACCATATCATGGTCGATGGCGATCAGGGGATCGTCCACCTGCGCCCGGACGACACCGTCGTCGCGGCCTTCCGCGACAAGATCGCCATGCAGGCGCAGGCGCAGGAGCGTTATGGCTCGATCCGCGAGACGAAATGTGTCTCCGCGGACGGCTGCCGCGTCGAATTGCACATGAACGCCGGTCTGATGGCCGACCTGCCCTCGCTGGTGAACTCCGGCGCGGAGGGCGTCGGGCTGTTCCGCACCGAGTTGCAGTTCCTCATCCGCAACCAGATGCCGCGCCGCACCGAACTGGCGCAGCTCTACGCCCGGGTCATGGACGCGGCGCAAGGCAAGCGGGTGGTGTTCCGCACCCTCGACATCGGCTCGGACAAGGTGCTGCCCTACATGAAACCGCAGGACGAGCCGAACCCGGCGCTCGGCTGGCGCGCGATCCGGGTCGGCCTCGACAAGCCCGGGGTGCTGCGCATGCAGCTTCAGGCGCTGATCCGCGCGGCCCAGGGACGGCCCCTGACCGTGATGTTCCCCTTCGTGGCGCAATACTCCGAATTCGCCGACGCCCGGGCCGAAATGGACAAGGCGCTGGCCCGCGAGGAACGGCTCGGGCACCCGATCCCGTCGGCCGTCGAAGTCGGCGCGATGCTGGAAACCCCGAGTCTCGCCTTCGCCTCGTCGAAATTCTTCGAGGAGGTGCAGTTCCTGTCGATCGGCGGCAACGACCTCAAGCAGTTCTTCTTTGCCGCGGACCGCGAGAACGAACTGGTGCGACGGCGCTACGACACGCTGAACGCCTCGTTCCTGACCTTCCTCGAAAGCATCGTCACGCGGTGCCGGGAGAGCGGCACGCGGCTGAGCTTCTGCGGCGAGGACGCGGGGCGGCCGATCGAGGCGCTGTGCCTTGCGGCCATCGGCATCCATACGCTGTCGATGCGGCCTGCCTCCATCGGGCCGGTCAAGAGCATCCTGATGCGCACCAACCTCGCGGAGGTGAAGGCGGCGCTGGACGCGGCCCGCAACCGCGGCGACCAGAACCTGCGGGGAGCGGTCATGGACTACCTCAGGGAGAACGGCTGGGCGGTGGCGTAACATCGGCCGGAGGGATTTCGCTGCGCTGCGCGCAGCGACCGGCGCGCCTTCGGCGCGGAGAGAAAATTTTGCCGGGACAAAATTTTATTCGGGGGGGTTTGGCCCCGCCCCCCCCGTATTTCTTTGCCCCCGGACCCCCGAGTATTTGTCAAAGAGAAGAAACAGGGGACGGACCCGGCGACGGGCGCGTCCCTTGTGTACACCTGGCAAGATGGTCCGGAGTGCCCTTCCACACCGAAAAACGCCCGGTCGCGGAGTTTTTCCTGCGACCGGGCGCCAAGTTCTAGACGTCTGTCTGTACCTTGGCCTTCTGGCTTACGGCACTTGTTCCGCGCGTTCTGCGCAGGTATCGGGCCTGCGTCGGACATCCTCGGCAGGTGCGCGGGTTCTGGGTCACGCACCCCGGGTCAGTTTCACCGACGGACCGATTAGGGACGACTCTCGTCCCTTCGCTGACCAATTTACGCAAATTCTCCTAAATAAGCGTAAACACCGGGGAAAATTCTCTGGGACGCTATTTCAGTCTTCGAGTTTCGCGGCCAGCAGCTCGACCAGTTCCGCGAACGGCGTTCCCGTGCTTTCGGAGAGCTTGCGCAGGCCGAAGACCACGTTGGCCATTTCCTGGTAATAGCTGGCGTAGGAGAAATTCGTCGCTGCCGCCGTCGCCGCGCCGATCACCGGGATGGTCTGCGCCGCCAGCTTGCGGCCCAGCACCAGCGCAAGGCGCGGCGCGATCAGGCCGATGCCGACATAGACGTTCACACCGGTCAGTGTCATGCGCGACGACAGGAAGGTCAGATCAGGCGATTTGCCCTGCACCATCGGACCCGCCGCGGCGAAAACGAGCAGCGCATCCTTGCGGGTCTGGTCCTCGTCCGGGTCGAAGCCGTGCTCCGCCGCGACCGCCTGCACCCCGCGCATCAGCATCGTCACCGTCACCGGCAGTTCCGCCAGGGCCGTGGTCAGGCCGCCGAGTCCGCCCACCACGCCGACCATCGTCGCCGTCGCCGTATTCACCCAGGGCTTCTGGTCGCGGATCAAGCTGCGGGACCCCGACGCCGCGCTCATCGCCGCCTCGAGGCCGCGCACCGTCGCCGTCTCCAGTTTCGCCCTTGCGTTCTCCGGCAGCCGCTCCAGCAGGCTTTCCGCCGGCCAGTTCAGCACGTTGAGCACCTGCACGCCAAGGTTGCTCGCCGCCTCGTAGCGACGGGCCAGGGCCAGGACAGCCGCGTCGACGTCAACGGCCTCGTGAATCAGCTCGGTGTCTTCCATGACTTCATCCTCGTAACGCCCCGCACACTAAAAGTTGGTAAACCCCTGGCGAAATTTCAACCCCTTTGCGGCATTACGCGGGCTTCGTCCCGGGTGACCTCCCCGGCCACGCCATCCCATGCGCCCGGAATCAGCGCAATGCCCAGCACGCGGTCCGGGTTGGTCGGTGGCGGCATCTCGACATCGTCCAGCCGCTCGAACCCGAACCGGGTGTAATAGGGCGGATCGCCGACCAGCAACACGCGGGCATAGCCCTCCTCCGCCGCCCGCGCCAGCGTATCGCGGATCAGCGAGGCGCCGAGCCCCTCGCCCTGGGTCGTCGGGTGCACCGCGACCGGGCCGAGCAACAGCGCTTCCACGCCGCCCACCAGCACCGGCCAGTAGCGGATCGCCCCGCCGATCATGCCCTCCTCGCTCCGCGCGATCCGGCACAGGCTGGCCACGGGCGGGACGTCATCGCGCAGGCGATAGCTGCTCAGGAGTTGCCGCCCCGGCGCGAAACAGCTGTCGTAGAGCGCCTCGACCTCCCACCAGTCTTCCGGCCTTTCCTGTTCCAGTCTGTACACTTACGCGCCCTCGTGCATTCCCGTCGCAATCCGGGTAACACGCAAGCAAGCCCCGCGCAAACACGACACAGGAGACCCGCGATGTTCTACCGCCCGGAAGACGGCCACGGCCTGCCGCACAATCCCTTCAACGCCATCGTCACCCCCCGCCCCATCGGCTGGATCTCGACGCGCGGGGCCGATGGCCGCGACAACCTCGCCCCCTACTCCTTCTTCAATGCCGTCGCCTACGTGCCGCCGCAGGTGATGTTCGCCTCGACCTCCGCCAAGCCGGACCGTGGCGACACCAAGGACAGCGTGGCGCAGATCCGCGAGACCGGCGTCTTTTGCGTCAACATCGTCGAATACGCCATGCGCGACGCGATGAATGCCACCTCCGCCTTCTTCGACGCCGGGGTGGACGAGTTCGCCGAGGCCGGGGTCGAGAAGGCCGCGTGCGAGACCATCGCCTGCCCCCGCGTCGCCCTCGCACCTGCGAACCTCGAATGCAGGCTGACGCAGATTGTCCAACTGCCGGGCGAGGCCAATTTTGCCGTCTTCGGCGAAGTCACCGGCATCCACATGCGGGACGACTGCCTGACGGACGGCATCTTCGACGTGCTGAAATTCAACCCCCTGAGCCGCATGGGCTACCGCGACTACACCGTGGTGCGCGAAAAGTTCGAGCTGAAGCGCCCCGGCGAATAACGCGCAAAAAGTTCCAACCTTTTGCGCGGGTGGGCTAGGTCGCAGTTTTCCACTGGAAAACTGCGACTCCCAAGCAGAGAGGCTCTCGCTGAAGCCGGGTTGGTGGGTGGGTGCTTTTCGGCGCAGCCGAAACAGGGCACCCAGCGACCCGCATACCCTCCATGCACATCCGCATGGACCAATCCCTCGCCTTCCGCCCCCTTCTGCGCTACAGTCAGTCTCGAACCGATGGAGGCACCGATGGACCTGACCCTTTGAACCCCTGATCCCTGTCAGTCTTTCAAAGGAGGCTCCATGCCCTTCTCCCTCCCTGCTGCGCAGCTTGCGCATCCGATCACCCTTCCCGATGGCACGCTCCACAAGGGCACGGTCTATCTCAAAACCGTCATCGACCATCCGCGCATGTCCGTGGGCGATTACACCTATGCCTCCGATTTCGGCGCGGTCGAGGATTGGGCGAGCCACCTCGCCCCCTACCTTTTCCCCTTCAGCCAGGAACGCCTGACGATCGGCAAATTCTGCCAGATCGCCCACGGCGTGCGCTTCATCGGCTCCTCCGCCAATCACGAGACACGCGGCCCGAGCACCTTCCCCTTCGCGGTCTTCGATCCCGAAACGATGCTCGGCTACCAGCCCGACACCCGCGACATGACCATCGGCCATGACGTCTGGCTCGGCTACGGCGCGCTGGTCCTGCCCGGAGCAACCATCGGCAACGGCGTGATTGTCGGGGCCGGGTCGGTCGTGCGCGGCACGATACCCGATTACGCCGTCGTCACCGGCAATCCGGGCCGGGTGGTGCGGATGCGCTATTCGGAGTCCGAGATCGCCAGCCTCAATCGCCTCGCGTGGTGGGACTGGGCACCGGAGAAGATCGCCGCGGCAAGGCATCTTCTCGAACGGGGCGACGTGGCCGCGCTTCTGGCCTTCAATGAAAAATATTCTGACGGAAGTGACGTAACGTCCGGCGACTGAAGCCCCCTGCGTCGGCTCCCGGAGGCAAATCTGTACGAAACTCGGCAGGTCTTGTACCAAACCCCGAAACCGCGGCCGAAAGCGGCCGATCCGGAGGGGGGCAATCTGTACGAAACTCGGGCCGAATCGTACCAAATTCCAGCCTTCCGGTCCCGCGCCGGGGCGAGCCACCCCGTCAAGAAACCGAAAGGGCGGCCCGTTTACCCGGGCCGCCCTTTGCAGTCAGTGACTTCCGAGAATCCCCGTCCGGACCCCGTAATCCACCGCGACCTGGTAATCCGGGTCGTCATCGCTGTCGATCATCAGATGCCCGGCCTTGTTCAGCAGCCGGTGGCAGTCTCGGCTGAGGTGGCGCAGCTGGATCTGCTTGCCCGCCGCCTCGAATTTCGCCGCCACCGCCTCGATCGCCTGCAAGGCGGACTGGTCCACGACGCGGCTGTCGGCGAAGTCGACAATGACCACGGACGGATCGCTATCCGGTTGGAAAAGTTCGATGAATCCATCCGACGAGCCGAAGAACAGCGGTCCCTGCACCTGATAGACCTTGGCCCCTTCCGGCGTCATGTAGGTCTTGGCATGGATGCGCCGCGCGTTGTTCCAGGCATAGGCGAGCGCCGAGACGATCACGCCCACGACCACCGCCACGGCGAGGTCTTCCATCACTGTAACGACCGTCACGAGGATGATGACGAAGGCATCCATCGCGGGCACTTTTGCGAGGATTTTCAGGGAGTTCCAGGCGAAGGTCCCGATCACCACCATGAACATCACCCCCACCAGCGCCGCCAGCGGAATGAGCTCGATCAGCGGCGAGGCGAAGAGGATAAAAGTCAGCAAAAACAACGCAGCCGAAATCCCCGCGATCCGCGTCCGCGCCCCTGATTTGACGTTGATCATCGACTGCCCGATCATCGCACAGCCGCCCATGCCGCCGAAGAATCCGGTCACGATATTCGCCGTCCCCTGCGCGATGCACTCCTGCGAAGCGCCACCCCGCTTGTTCGTCATCTCGCCCACGAGGTTCAGCGTCAGCAGGCTCTCGATGAGACCGATGGCGGCGAGGATTACCGCATAAGGCACAATGATTTCAAGGGTTTCGAGATTGAGCGGCACCATCGGGATGTGGAACGGCGGCAGCCCGCCCTTGATCGAGGCCATGTCGCCCACACGCGGCACGTCAAGGCCGAAGGCAATGACCAGAGCCGCCACGATGCCGATACCCGCCAGCGGCGCTGGTACGATCTTCGTCAGCTTGGGCATACCCCAGATGATGACCATGGTCAGCGCCGTCAGCCCGAGCATCATGACGAGCGGCATGCCCGACAGCCACGCCCCGCCCCCCGGCGTCCCGGCGGTTCCCGGCACCTTGAACTGGCTCATCTGGGCAAGGAAAATGACGATGGCGAGACCGTTGACAAAACCGAGCATGACCGGGTGCGGGACCAGCCGGATGAACTTGCCCCACTGCATAACCCCCGCAAAAACCTGCAGGATTCCCATCAGGACCACCGTTGCGAACAGGTACTCGATGCCATGCTCCGCCACCAGGGCCACCATGACGACGGCCAGCGCGCCGGTCGCGCCGGAGATCATCCCGGGCCGCCCGCCGATCAGCGCGGTGATCAGGCCGACAAGGAAAGCGGCATAGAGGCCGACCAGCGGATGCACCCCGGCGACAAAGGCAAAGGCCACCGCTTCCGGCACCAGCGCCAGTGCCACCGTCAGCCCCGCAAGCAGTTCGATCCTGAGCCGCGAGGGCGTCAGCTTCTCGTCCGGCAGCAGGGACAAGTCGGCAAGGTCCAGTCGTCTGGCGAAGCTCGCCAACGGGGTTCGTTTCATCTCGGCAGTCCTTTTCGTTCGCGGCTACGGCCCTACTGCAATGCAGCATGAAAGGCCACCCCGCGGGACGGACCTGCCCCGAATAGCCAGATTTCCCCCAAGACCGGGTAAACCGGGCAACAACCGCTCTTTCCTTTTGCCCGCCCCCAAGGCACTTTTCGGCAAGGCAAACGGACGGAGCAGAGGCATGAGCCAGACCATGATCGCCGTGATCGGCGGATCGGGCATCTACGAGATCGACGGATTGGAGGGCGCACGCTGGCAAGCGGTTGAAACGCCTTGGGGATCGCCCTCGGACGAGATCCTGACCGGGACACTGGGCGGCGTGTCCATGGCCTTCCTGCCGCGCCATGGCCGCGGCCATGTGCATTCGCCCACGGACGTGCCTTACCGCGCCAATATTGACGCCTTGAAGCGGCTCGGCGTCACGGATGTCATCTCCGTCAGCGCCTGCGGCTCCTTCCGCGAGGCAATGGCGCCGGGGCATTTTGTCGTCGTGGATCAGTTCATTGACCGCACCTTTGCGCGGGAGAAGTCATTCTTCGGCTCGGGCTGCGTCGCGCATGTCTCCGTGGCTCATCCCACCTGCCCGCGTCTTGGCGAGGCCTGCTTCACCGCCGCAAAGGACGCCGGGATCACCGTGCACAAGGGTGGCACCTATCTTGCCATGGAAGGCCCGCAGTTCTCGACGCTGGCGGAATCGAAGATGTACCGCGAGCACTGGGGCGCGGATGTGATCGGCATGACCAACATGCCCGAGGCCAAACTCGCCCGCGAGGCGGAGCTGTGTTACGCCTCCGTCGCCATGGTCACCGACTACGACAGCTGGCACCCGCACCACGGCGAAGTCGACGTGACCGAGATCATCAAGGTGCTGACCGGCAACGCCGGCAAGGCGCGCGACCTCGTCCGCCGCCTGCCCGCGCTTCTTGGCGCGGAGCGGGAACCCTGCCCGCATGGCTGCGACCGGGCGCTGGACTACGCGGTGATGACCGCGCCGGAGAAACGCGCCCCTGCGCTGGTTGCGAAGCTCGATGCGGTGGCCGGCCGCATCCTCAACGCGGGATAACCCACTGATGTCACTGGACCTCTGGCTGACCTTCGTCGCCGCCTCAACCGCGCTGCTGCTCATCCCCGGGCCGACCGTGCTGCTGGTGCTCTCCTATGCCCTCTCGAAAGGGCGCAGCGTGGCTCTGGCCTCCGCTGCCGGGGTGGCGACGGGAGACTTTCTCGCCATGAGCCTGTCCCTGATGGGCCTCGGAGCGTTGGTGGCTACCTCCGCGACCCTCTTCACCGTGCTGAAATGGGTCGGGGCGGCCTATCTGGTCTGGCTCGGCATCAAGCTGATCCGCTCCGCGCCGTCGGAAGGTCTGAGACTGCCGAAGGCAGACATCAGCGCGAGAGGTGTGTTCGCCCACAACGCGCTGGTGACGGCGCTGAACCCGAAGAGCATCGCCTTCTTCATCGCCTTCGTGCCGCAGTTCATCGTGACGAGCGCACCGCTGCTGCCGCAGTTCGCCATCCTCATCGGCACCTTCGTCAGCCTTGCGGCGCTGAACGCGCTCGCCTATGCGCTGGCGGCGGACCGGCTGCGGCGGACCATCCAGAGGCCCACGGTCATCACCGGGCTGACCCGCGCCGGCGGGGCCATGCTGATCGGCATGGGCATTCTGACCGCCACACTCCGGAGGGCGACATGACCTTGAAAACAAAGCAGGTTCAGGACTACATCCGCACCATCGTCGATTTCCCGCACGAGGGGATCCTGTTCCGCGATGTCACCACGTTGTTCGCCGACCCGCGCGGATTTCGCATGGCCATCGACCAGTTGTTGCACCCCTACGCAGGCGAGCGCTTCGACAAGGTCGTCGGGCTGGAGGCGCGCGGCTTCATCCTTGGCGGGGCCGTGGCTCATCAGCTCTCCGCCGGTTTCGTGCCGATCCGCAAGAAGGGCAAGCTGCCCGGAAAGGTGATCTCGGAGGAGTACACGCTCGAATACGGCTCGGCGGTGGTCGAGGTGCATGACGACGCGATCCTGCCTGGAGAGAAGATCCTGCTGGTCGACGATCTGCTCGCCACGGGGGGCACGGCGGAGGCCGGGATCAGGCTGGTCGAGCGGCTCGGCGGCGAGATCATCGGCTGCGCCTTCATCGTCGATCTGCCAGACCTTGGCGGACGAAAGCGGCTTGAGGCGATGGGCATGGAGGTGCATGCGCTCTGCGCCTACGAGGGGCTTTGAGGGGTTTCGGGGGGGGGGGGGGCGGGCCCCCCCCGGTGGGGGGGGCGGGGGGACCCGCACCCCGGGGGCGGCCCCCCCCCCAGAT
>NZ_JBNAGK010000004.1:153382-220989 GCF_049803835.1 Tropicibacter sp. S64
GGGTGGGGCGCGCCGGGGGGGGTGGGGGGGTTGGGGGTCCGGGCGCCCCCCCCCCCGACCGGGTGGCGCTTCCTGCGGAAGCGCCAGCAGGGGCGCTGCCCCTACGGCTCTTCGAGCCTACCCCGAGGGTATTTGAGGACCAAAGAAGCAGAGGGCCTGGAAAAGAAAAGCGCCCCGGGTCTGGCGGACCGGGGCGCTTTCTTCGGTCTTGGTTCAGAGGCTCAGACGATGGTCGCCTCGGTTGCGGCGCGCAGCTCGTCCTCGGTGACGCCGTCGGCACATTCGACGATCCTGAGGCCGCCTTCGACCACGTCGAGCACGCCGAGGTTGGTGATGATGCGGTTGACCACGCCCTTGCCGGTCAGCGGCAGGGTGCATTCCTTCAGCACCTTCGACTCGCCGTGCTTGTTGGTGTGGTCCATGACCACGACCACGCGGCCAACGCCCGCGACGAGGTCCATCGCGCCGCCCATGCCCTTCACCAGCTTGCCCGGGATCATCCAGTTCGCCAGGTCACCGTTCTCGGCCACTTCCATGGCCCCAAGGATGGCCGCCGCGATCTTGCCGCCGCGGATCATGCCGAAAGACATGGCGCTGTCGAAATAGGAGGTGCGGGAGAGCTCCGTGATCGTCTGCTTGCCCGCGTTGATCAGGTCCGGGTCCTCTTCGCCCTCGAAGGGGAACGGCCCCATGCCGAGCATGCCGTTCTCGGACTGCAAGGTGATGTCCTTGTCACCGACATAGTTGGCCACCAGCGTCGGGATGCCGATGCCGAGGTTCACGTACATGCCGTCTTCGAGTTCCTGGGCGGCCCGCGCCGCCATCTGGTTGCGATCCCATGCCATGTTACGCTTCCTCCCGCTTGCGGACGGTCCGCTGTTCAATCCGCTTTTCGTGTTCGCCCTGAATCAGGCGGTGCACGTAGATGCCCGGCAGATGGATCAGGTCCGGGTCCAGCGAGCCGCGCGGGACGATCTCCTCGACCTCCGCCACGCAGATCTTGCCGCACATGGCGGCGGGCGGGTTGAAGTTGCGGGCGGTCTTGCGGAACACGAGGTTGCCGGTGTCATCGGCCTTCCAGGCCTTCACGATGCTGAGGTCGGCGAAGATACCCTCTTCGAGGATGTAATCCTGACCGTTCCAGCTCTTCACTTCCTTGCCCTCGGCGATCACCGTGCCGACGCCGGTCTTGGTGTAGAAACCGGGGATGCCCGCACCACCGGCGCGCATGCGCTCGGCCAGCGTTCCCTGCGGGTTGAACTCCAGCTCCAGCTCGCCCGAGAGGTACTGGCGCATGAATTCGGCGTTCTCGCCCACGTAGGAGGACATCATCTTCTTGATCTGGCGGGTGTCGAGCAGCTTGCCCAGACCGAACCCGTCGACGCCGGCGTTGTTGGAGGCAACGGTCAGATCCTTGACGCCGCTCTCAACCAGCGCGTCGATCAGCAGTTCCGGAATACCGCAGAGGCCAAAGCCCCCCGACGCGATCAGCATGCCGTCGAAGAGGATCCCGTCGAGGGCCTCCTTCGCCGAGCCGTAAACCTTTTTCATGGGATCACTCCTCTGAGTTCCTGACTTGCGGGGAGTTTTCGCTGCGGAGCAGAGGAGAGTCAATGTCGCCCCAGACCCCTTTGGGCGTTAACATGACCGCCGCCCTCCAAAAAAAGCCGCGCGGATCGGCGCGGCTTTGGTCGAGCGGGTTCGACAGGTTCAGATCATCCGGACCTGCGTGCCAATCTCGGTGATGGCGTAGAGTTCCGCGATCTTCTCGTTGTAGAGACCGATGCAGCCGTCCGATGAGGGACGCCCGATCTTGCGGGTGTCATGGGTGCCGTGGATCAGGTAGGCGGGCCAGTCGAGATACATGGCATGGGTGCCGAGCGGATTGTCGGGGGCGCCGCCCTCGACCGGGTGCCAGTCCGGGAAACGCTCCATCTGGCTGGCCGTCGGGGTCCAGGTCGGGCCGACCTGCTTGCGCACGATCTGGGTGTAGCCGCGGCGGGTCAACTCGTCGGTCTTCGGCACGGAGGTCGGATAGACGCGGTAGTCGCTGCCATCCGCGGACCAGTAGTGCAGCGCCCGGCTGCCGGTGTCACAGACGATGCAGCCGACGCCGAGACTGTCGAAATGGTCGCGCCAGTCCTGGCTCAGGAAGCTGGAGACATTGCGGCGGATGATCGGCTCCGCCGCCTGTGCGCGAGCGATGGCGGGGGTGAAAAGCGCAACGCCCGCGCCTGCGATGAGGCCGCGTCGGGAAAGTGTCGTCTGGCTCATGGTGTGATCCTCTGCTGTCGCCGTGTCGGGCGGACCCAAACACATGCCATCAGCAAACAAAAATCACATACGGTTTACCGGATGTAACGACCGCGCGGAGTGGCGGAAAGGCGCCGTGCGGCGCCCTATTTCTTCGCCTTGGCCGCGGATTTCTTCGGCGCTGCCTTCTTGGCGGGCTTCTTCTTGCCGCCCTTCTTCGCCTTTTCGTTGACGATCTCGATGGCCTGCTCAAGCGTCAGCTTGGCCGGATCAACATCGTCGGGAAGGGTCGCGTTGACCTTCTCCCACTTGGCGTAGGGGCCGTAGCGGCCTTCGAAGATGGCGATCTTGCCGCCGTCCGGGTGCTCGCCCAGCTCGCGCAGGGCCTTCGCCGCGCTGCCGCGCCGTCCGGCGCCGGGGTTCGCCCGCTTCTCCGCCAGCAGTTCCACCGCATGGTTCATGCCGATCTCGAAGACCTCGATGAGTTCCTTGAGATTGACGTAGGTCGGTTTGTCCTCGTCGGGCAACTGGTGGACGATGTAGGGGCCAAATGGGCCGAGGGCCGCCTTGATCTCGCCGCCGTCCGGATGCAGGCCGATCACGCGCGGCAGGGTCAGCAGCGTGACCGCCTTCTCCAGCGTGATGTCCTCCGGACCCCAGCCCGGCAGGAATTTCTTCGCCCGGTCCTTCGGCAGATTGGCCCGCGCTGGCTTTTCCTTCGACGCCGGATGCACCTCGCCGCGCTGCAGGTAGGGACCGAAACGCCCGGTCTTGAGCCAGATTTCGTCGCCGTTGTCGGTGCCGAGCAGCTTCTCTTCCGCCTCGGTGCCCTCGCCGGTAATGGGGCGGGTATAGGTGCACTCAGGGTAATTGCCACAGCCGACGAACCCGCCGGAGCGGGAAGTCTTCAGGTGCAACTGACCCTTGCCGCACTTCGGGCAGATGCGCGGATCGCTGCCATCCTCGCGCGGAGGATAAAGCTGCGGTGCGAGCGCCTCGTCCAGAATATCAAGCACTTCCGCGATGCGCAGGTCCGAGGTCTCGGCGATGGCGGCACTGAAATCGCGCCAGAACTTGGCCAGAAGATCCTTGTAATCCTCCTCGCCGTTCGACACCTGGTCGAGTTCATCCTCCAGCGCGGCGGTGAAGTCGTATTCCACGTAGCGCTTGAAGAAATTGAGCAGGAAGATCGTCACGATCCGGCCCTTGTCCTCGGGGAACAGGCGGTTCTGCTCCTTGCGGACATATTCGCGGTCCTGGATCGTGGTGATCACGCTGGCGTAAGTCGAGGGGCGGCCGATGCCCAGCTCTTCCATCTTCTTGACCAGCGTCGCCTCGGTGTAGCGCGGCGGCGGCTGGGTGAAACTCTGCAGCGCCAGCACCGCGCCGTTCTTCGCCAGCACGGCAGCCCCGTTCCGTTGCATGCCCCGCGTGTCCGTGTCCTCGACGACGGACTCACCCTTCTCGCCGGCCTTGTCGAAAGCCGCCTCCAACGCGCCGCCGTCGAACTTCGCGGGTTCCCCCTGCATGATCTGCGGCAGGCGGCCGTCGTCGCCATCCTCGGTCGGCTCGTCGCGGCCTTCCTCGTAGACCTTCAGGAAGCCGTCGAAGACCACGACCTGCCCGGTGGCCCGCAGGCCGACCTGCTTGTCGTCGCTCTCGATTTCCACGGTAGTCCGCTCCAGACGCGCGCCTTCCATCTGGCAGGCCAGCGTGCGCTTCCAGATCAGGTCGTACAGGCGGCGCTGGTCCTCGTCCTTGAGCTTCAGCTCCGCCGCGTCCTTCGTCATGTCGGTCGGGCGGATGCACTCGTGCGCTTCCTGCGCGTTCTTGGCCTTGTTCTTGTAGATCCGCGGCTCTTTGGGCACGTAATTCGCGCCGAACCGGTCCTTGATCGCATCGCGGCAGGCGGTCACGGCCTCGGGCGCCATGTCGATGCCGTCGGTCCGCATGTAGGTGATGTGACCCGCCTCGTAGAGCCGCTGCGCGGCGTTCATGCACTGGCGGGCACCCATGCCGAACTTGCGGCTGGCCTCCTGCTGGAGCGTCGAGGTCATGAAGGGCGCGGAAGGGTTGCGGCTCGCGGGCTTGGCCTCGACGGAGGCAATCTTCAGCGCCCGCTTCTCGATGGCGCTGACCGCCATCTCCGCGTCCGTGGCATTGGCGAGGTCGAAGCGGTCGAGCTTCTTGCCCGCCAAAGTCACCAGCCGCGCCTCGTAGGACTGGCCGCGCGGCGTCAGCAGCTGCGCCTTCACCTGCCAGTATTCACGGGCGCGGAAGGCCTCGATCTCGGTCTCGCGCTCGACGATAAGCCGCAGGCAGACGGACTGCACCCGTCCCGCCGACCGTGCGCCCGGCAGCTTGCGCCAGAGCACCGGCGAGAGGTTGAAGCCCACGAGATAGTCGAGCGCCCGGCGGGCGAGATAGGCCTCCACCAACGGCGCGTCGATGTCGCGCGGGTTGGCCATGGCCTCGGTCACGGCCTTCTTGGTGATGGCGTTGAAGGTCACGCGGCTGACCTGCGTTGTCTTCTTGATCGAGCGGCGCTTGGTCAGGGCTTCCTTGAGGTGCCAGGAAATCGCCTCCCCTTCGCGATCGGGGTCGGTGGCGAGGATAAGTTCGTCGTCACTCTTCAGCGCCTCCGCGATGGCCGCCACATGCTTCTTCGAGTCGTTTCCGATCTCCCAGGTCATGGCAAAATCGGCCTCGGTGTCGACGGAGCCGTTCTTGGCCGGAAGGTCGCGCACATGCCCGTAGGACGCCAGAACCGTGTAGTCGGATCCCAGATATTTGTTGATTGTCTTGGCTTTGGCAGGCGACTCGACGACAACGACGGGCATGGATTCGATAACCTCTTACATCAAATTCCGGCTCTTGGCGGCCAGCGTATGGCGTTCAGGCATGTGGGGCGCAAGGGGGAAATGTCAATCGGCGGGTCCGGCTGCGGGGCCTTGCAGAGGCTAAGCCTTCGCCTTTCCAGAGCCTTGCCGCGCGGCGATTTGCCCCGCCTCGCGACCCACGACCAGGGAGAGCAGACCACCCGGCTGCCGTTCGATCCGGCCATCGAGTTCAAGGTCCGTCAGCACCGGAGCGAGCGCACCGGAGGGTGCCCCGATGTCCCGGACAAGCTGATCCTCCGCCACCGGCGAAGGGCCGAGCCGGGCGAGGATTTCCGAATGCAGGCGGGCGGTATCCTGCAAGTTGCGCGTCGGTTTTTGCGGAGCGACAGGCACCTGAGGCAAAGGCAGGTCCAGTTGCGGCGGCAGCCCCGGCGCCGCGCGGTCCGGCAGCGCCTCGAGCACGTCTGTTGCGGAGCGCACCAGCCTGGCCCCGTCGCGGATCAGCATGTTGCACCCGGCGGCGCGGGCGTCGAGCGGGTGGCCCGGAACGGCCAGCACGTCGCGTCCCTGGTCCAGCGCGTCGCGGGCGGTGATCAGCGAGCCGGACTTCGCCGCCGCCTCGACCACCACCACCGCCTGCGCCATGCCGGAGATGATGCGGTTGCGCATCGGGAAATGCCGGGCGACCGGCTGCATGCCCATGGGCATCTCGCTGACCCGGGCACCGCCACACGCGACGATCTGCTCCGCCAACTGGGTGTTCTCGGACGGGTAGAGAATGTCGACGCCGCCAGCCAGCACCGCCACCGTGCCGCCGCGCAGCGCGGCCACATGCGCCGCCGTGTCGATGCCCCGGGCAAGGCCCGAGACCACGACGAGACCCGCCTCCGACAACTCCTCCGCCAGTCCCCGCGCCATGCGCAGCCCGAGCGAGGAGGCATTGCGTGCGCCGACGACGGCAACCATCGGACGGGTCAGCACCGTGGGCTCGCCGATCATCCACAGGATCGGCGGCGCATCGGAAATGTCGCGCAGGTCCGGCGGATACAGCGGATCGCCCGCGCAGAGCATCCGCGCCCCACGCTGCTGCGCGGCCTTCATTTCGGAGAGGACAACGGACTCGGGACAGGTCTGGTAATCGGTGACACCCGCCGCGCGGGCCACCTCGGGAAGGGCCTCGAGCGCCGCCGATGCGGTGCCATGTTCAGCCATCAATCGCCAGAAGGTTGCCACGCCAACCCGGCGTGAGCGCAAGAGACGGAGCCAGGACACCCGATCGTCTTCCGTGGTGGGTGGGAGTGGGGGGTGAGTGGAAGAGTGATTGTCTTCGAACATCCCGGCTCCGTCAACTTGCAGGCACAGATTTAGCGCGAGTCCGGTTAACCAAAGGTAAACCGCAACGAGCAATTTGTCGGAAAAAAATCAACGCATTGAAAATGTGCGATATTATCTTGAGTATCGGTTGATCCGGGGGCCAGCAGGCCCGGAGGATGCCCTGTCAGGCCAGGCTGGCGCGGGCCAGCACCGCACGGCGCAGCAGCCACGCCTGCAGCATGCCGCCGACGATGGCGAAGGGCAGGATGATCGGCAGGTGCAACACCTGAGCCCAGAACGCCCCGATCAGGGCCGATGCGACCAGCGCGACGAGCCATCCCCCCTGCCCGCCCCGCAGCATCCGGTGCAGCACCACCGCCAACGGCAGGTGGCCCAGCCAGCTGATGGCGAAGGAATAGAGCACGATGACCCCGACGGATTCGATCGCCGCCCCCACAGAGGGCAGCGACGCCTTCGTCGCGGCCCCGACCAGCCAGAGCATCCCGCCGAAAACCGGCATGGCCACCATGGCCAGCAGCACGGAGACCACATGTTGCCCAAGGCGCGGCGCGGTCAGGTAGCGCGTCCTGACCGGCCGCCAGCCGGTGTCAGACACCCGAGCCCCCCACCGTCAGCCCGCCGATCATCACGGTCGGCTGGCCCACGCCCACCGGGACCCATTGCCCCTGCTTGCCGCAGTTGCCCATGCCCGGATCGAGCGCCATGTCATTCCCGAGCGCCCGGATCTGCTGCAGCGCCGTGGCGCCATCGCCGATCAGCGTGGCACCCTTCACCGGCGCGCCGACCTTGCCGTTCTTCACGCGGTAGGCCTCGGTGCAGCTGAACACGAACTTGCCGTTGGTGATGTCCACCTGCCCGCCGCCGAAGCCCACAGCCCAGATGCCGTCCTTGAGATCGGCGACGATGTCCTGCGGATCGGCGTCGCCGCCCAGCATGTAGGTATTCGTCATGCGCGGCATCGGGATATGCGCGTAGCTCTCACGGCGGCCGTTGCCGGTGGGCTGCACGCCCATCAGGCGGGCGTTCTGGCGGTCCTGCATGTAGCCGACCAGTTTGCCGTCCTCGATCAGCACGTTCTTGCCCGAGGGCGTGCCCTCGTCATCCACGGTGATGGACCCGCGCCGGTCCGGGATGGTGCCATCGTCCAGCACCGTCACGCCTTTGGACGCGATCTGCTGCCCCATCAGCCCGGCGAAAGCCGACGACCCCTTGCGGTTGAAGTCGCCTTCCAGACCGTGCCCGATGGCCTCGTGCAACAGGATACCCGGCCAGCCCGGCCCGAGCACGATGTCCATGACGCCCGCCGGCGCAGCCTCCGCTTCAAGGTTGACCAGCGCGATGCGCAGCGCCTCGCGGGCCTTCGACTGCCAGTCCTGCGGTTGCAACAGCCCGTCCAGCGTGGTGCGCCCGCCGCCCCCGGCGGAGCCGCTCTCGCGGCGGCCGTCCTGCTCGACGATGACGCTCACGTTGACCCGGGTCATCGGACGCACGTCCGTGACGAGACCGCCCTCGGGCCGCAGGATCGCCACCTCCTGCAAACTCGCCGCAATCGAGGCCGTCACCTGCACAACACGCGGGTCGAGATCGCGCAGGAAGGCGTCGATCTCGCGCAGCGTCTCGACCTTCACGGGGAAGGCAGCCCCGGCAATCGGATCGGCATCCGTGTAAAGTGTGCGGTTGGTGCCGGCCGGGGGCGGAGCCATCACGCCGCCGCCATCGCCCACCGCCAGCCGCGCCGTCTCCGACGCCCGCCGCAAGGCGCTTTCGCTGATCTCCGTGGCATGGGCGTACCCGGCGACCTCGCCCTTCACGGCCCGCAGACCGAATCCCTCGGAGGCATCGTAGCTCGCGGTCTTGATTCGACCGTCGTCCAGCACCAGCGCCTCCGACCGCCGCCGCTCCAGGAACAACTCGCCATCCTCCGCCCCGGCAAGCGCCTGACGCAGGATGGACGTGGCCTCGTCAAGGTCCAGGTGGGTCTCGAACGGGCGGAAGGGGGCATCGGTCATGGGGTCCTCGGTTTGATCCAGATCAAAAAAGCGGCGCTTTGCCGCAAGAGTTTGTCTTTAACGGTGGGGCAAAATATGGTTTTAAGCCCGGGATACGCAATGGGATGCGCGGATTCTGAGTCTCTGGCTCGATGCTACCCCCTCTCCCGCCGCCACGAAATACTGACAGACGTACAACCGATCAGGGTGACACATGAAACTCAAATCGATGCTGACCGGCCTCGCCACAGCCTTCATCGCCGCGCCAGCCCTGGCGCAGGATCTTCCCGTTGTGGGTCACCCGGCCGACGCGACCTTCGGCTTCCAGCCGGCCGCCACCGAGCTGGCCCGTGACCTGCACTGGCTCGATGGCCTGCTGCTGTTCATCATCACCGCGATCTGCATCTTCGTCGTTGTCCTTCTGGCGGTTGCCTACATCCGCTTCAACGAGCGTGCCAACAAGACGCCGCGCACCTTCACCCACAACACCCCGATCGAGATCGCCTGGACCCTCGGCCCGATCGTGATCCTCGTGTTCATCGGTGCCTTCTCCCTGCCCGTGCTCTTCAAGCAGCAGGAAATCCCCGAAGGTGACATCGTCATCAAGGCGACCGGCTACCAGTGGTACTGGGGCTATGAATACGTCGGCACCGATCTGGCCTATGACAGCTACATGATCGGCCACCCGGCCACCATGGAAGACCAGGATTACGCCGCCGGGGCGCAGGACTTCGTCCGCTCCGATGCCATGACAGCCCGCCTCGAGCGCGCCGGCTACTCCAAGGACGACTTCCTGCTCGCCACCAACACCGCCGTGGTCATTCCGGTGGGCAAGACCATCGTCATGCAGATCACCGGCGCCGACGTGATCCACTCCTGGACCATCCCGGCCTTCGGCGTAAAGCAGGACGCGGTTCCCGGCCGCCTCGCCGAACTGTGGTTCAAGCCGGAGCGCGAAGGCGTCTATTTCGGCCAGTGCTCGGAGCTCTGCGGCAAGGATCACGCCTACATGCCGATCACCGTCAAGGTCGTCAGCGAAGCCGCCTATGAGGCTTGGCTGGCCCGCTCCGTCGAGGAAGGTGACTACACCGACGTGCGCGAAGTCCTGACGAACTGAGCCTGACCGGCGGCGCCCGCTGCGCCGCCACAGACCACGAGCTGCGCCCGCCCGGGCGCGGCTTCGCCCGACCAGAAGACCCGAGAACCCCCAGGGGAGTGCCATGAGCGACGCAAGCTTTGACAGCCGGCCCATCGAAGGCGAAGCGCAGTTCGGCGATTACTTCGCCCTGCTGAAGCCGCGCGTGATGACGCTGGTGGTCTTTACCGCCTTCGTCGGCCTGCTTGCCGCCCCGGTGCCCGTGCACCCCTTCATCGGCTTTGTCGCGATCCTGTTCATCGCCTTGGGCGGCGGCGCCTCCGGTGCGCTGAACATGTGGTACGATGCCGACATCGACGCGGTGATGAAGCGCACGATGAAGCGCCCGATTCCCGCCGGCAAAGTCACCCGCGAGGAAGCCTTCGCCATCGGCCTGACGCTCTCCGTCTTCGCCTGCGTCTTCCTCGGCCTTGCCACCAATTGGCTGGCCGGCGGCCTTCTGGCCTTCACCATCTTCTTCTACGTCGTGATCTACACGATGTGGCTCAAGCGCCTGACGCCGCAGAACATCGTCATCGGCGGTGCCGCCGGGGCCTTCCCCCCGATGATCGGCTGGGCTGCCGCCACCGGCGACATTTCCACCGCGTCCGTCCTGATGTTCTGCCTGACCTTCCTCTGGACGCCGCCGCATTTCTGGGCCCTCGCGCTGTTTGTCCGCATGGATTACGACAACGCCACCGTGCCGATGCTGACCGTCACCCACGGCCGCCGCGCGACCCGCACCCATATCCTTGTCTACACCATCCTGCTCGCCGCCTTCGCCATGGCGCTCGGCTTCACGCAGGTCGGCGGGCCGGTGTACCTTGCCGTGTCCGTGGTGCTGAACGCACTGTTCCTCAAGGGCGCGTGGGCGATCTGGCGCCGGGACGAGGACGCCGCCGAGGCGGACAACTTCAAGGTCGAGAAAAGCTTCTTCAAGCTCTCCCTGCTCTATCTCTTCGCCCTGTTCGGCGCGATCCTGATCGAGGCCGGCATCGACAAGCTCGGGGTCTTCGCATGAGCCTGAGCAAGCAGCACGAGATCCACAGCCGCCGCTTCAGCCGCAATCTCGGGGTCGGCCTGACCCTTGCGGCACTCGTGGCCATCTTCTTCGGCATGACCGTGGTCAAGGTCACGCGCGGCGATTACCAGATGCAACCGCAAGAGGTGCAGAATGGCAATTGATCCAAAGAACAAGACCGTCCTGCAACTGGTCGGCGTCGTCGCCGTCATGGGCGGCCTCGCCTGGGCCTCGGTGCCCTTCTACAGCTGGTTCTGCGCCGTGACCGGTTTCGGCGGCGTCACCGGCGTGTCCGAACAGGCCAGCGACGTGATCCTCGATAAGACCATCAAGGTCCGCTTCGATGCATCCAAGGAACCCTCGATGCCATGGGAGTTCAAACCCATGCAGCGCGAGATGACCCTGCGCATCGGCGAGGAGGGCATGGCCTTCTACGAGGCCTACAACCCCACCGACCACCCCGTTGCCGGGCAGGCCACCTACAACGTCGCCCCGTTCGACGCGGGCGGCTATTTCAGCAAGATCGAGTGTTTCTGCTTCACCGAGCAGGTGCTCCAGCCCGGCGAACGGGTGGAGATGCCGGTAGTGTTCTTCGTCGATCCTTCGATCGTCGACGATGCCGATGCGAAGTTCATCAAGGCGATCACGCTCAGCTACACCTTCTACGAGATCGACCTGCCCGAAGACGCGCAGGCCGCTCTTGCCTCCGACGACGACGCGCAAGCGTCCGTAAATTAACGCCTAACGAGGACTGACGATGGCGCATGAAAAAAACCACGACTATCACATCCTGAACCCCTCCATCTGGCCCCTCGCCGGGGCGGTGGCCGGGTTCATCATGCTCTTCGGCGCGGTGCGGTATTTCCATGACCACGGTCCCTGGATCCTGCTGATCGGCCTCGTCGGCGTGCTCTACGTCATGTTCGGCTGGTGGTCGGAGACCGTGGCGGAGAACAAGGCGGGCGATCACACCCCCGTCGTGCAGATCGGCCTGCGCTACGGCTTCATCCTGTTCATCATGTCCGAGGTGATGTTCTTCTTCGCGTGGTTCTGGTCTTTCTTCAAGCACGCCATGTACCCGATGGACCCGAACGGCATGTCGCCGGCGATCGACGGCCCCTGGCCGCCGGCGGGGATCGAGACCTTCGATCCGTTCCACCTGCCGCTGATCAACACGCTGATCCTGCTCTGCTCCGGCGCGGCCGCCACCTGGGCGCACCACGCTCTCGTGCACGACAACAACCGCCAGGACATGAAGTGGGGCCTGATCCTCGCGATTGCCCTCGGCGCGCTGTTCACCGTGTTCCAGGTCTACGAGTACAGCCACGCCGCCTTCGGCTTTGCCGGCAATATCTACGGCGCGAACTTCTTCATGGCGACGGGCTTCCACGGCTTCCACGTGCTGGTCGGGACCATCTTCCTCTTCATCTGCCTGATGCGGGTCTACGCGGGTCACTTCACCCCGGAATCACACATCGGCTTCGAGGCGGCGGCCTGGTACTGGCACTTCGTGGACGTGGTCTGGCTGTTCCTCTTCGCCGCCGTCTACATCTGGGGCGGTTGACCCGGCGGCCTCCGGCGCAACACTCCCGTAGGGCGGGGCTTTGCCCCGCACCGCGCATCAGAGGTTGAACCCGGCGGGCGACAATGAAAAAAGCAAAGGCGCAGTCCCGGGACTGCGCCTTTCTTCTTGTGAGACCCGACGTGAAACGCATCCTTCCCCCCCTGCTCTTCGGCCTCATCGGCGCCGCGATCCTCGTCGGCCTCGGCACCTGGCAACTGCAGCGGCTGGAGTGGAAGCGCGGAATCCTCTCCGAGATCGAGAGCCGGATCGGCGGCGCACCGCAGCCCCTACCGGACATGGTCTCGCCCGCCGAGCAGAAATACCAGCCCGTCGCCCTCTCCGGCAGCATCGGCGAGGAGGCCCTCTTCGTGCTTGTCTCCGCCAAGCAGCTTGGCGCAGGCTGGCGCGTCATTTCCCCGTTCACCACCGAGGACGGCCGCACCATTCTGCTGGATCGCGGCTTCACCCCCGTGGACCGCAAGCAAGCCCCCGCGCGGGCCGAGCCCGTTACCGTGCAGGGCAACCTGCACTGGCCCGACGACCGCAATTCCTCGACCCCCGACAATGACGTGGCCAAGAACACCTGGTTCGCCCGCGACATCGGCGCCATGGCGGAGGCGCTCAAGACCGAGCCGCTGCTCGTCATCGCCCGCCAGATCACGCCGCCCGACCCGGGCCTGACCTTGATGCCGGTCGATACCGCCGGTATTCCCAACGACCATCTGCAATACGCCATCACCTGGTATTCCCTCGCCGTGGTGTGGCTCATCATGACCGCCGCGCTGATCCGGCGCCGCAGCAAGGAAGACTGACCGATGCGTTACGTGTCCACCCGTGGCCAAAGCCCTGCCCTGACCTTCGAGGAGGCCATGCTCTCGGGTCTCGCCCGCGACGGCGGTCTTTATGTGCCCGAGACCATCCCGCAGATGAGCGCGGCGGACATCCGCGCCCTGAATGGCCTCAGCTACGAGGAAACCGCCTTCCGCGTCATGCGCCCCTTCGTCGGAGACGGCTTCACCGACGAGGTCTTCGCCGACCTGATCGCGAAGGCCTACGCCGGGTTCGGCCACAACGCCCGTGCGCCCATGGTGCAGCTGGCGCCGAACCATTTCCTCCTGGAGCTGTTCCACGGGCCGACGCTGGCCTTCAAGGACTTCGCAATGCAGCTGATCGGCCAGCTGTTCCAGGAAGCGCTGGAGCGCCGGGGCGAGCGCGTCACCATCGTCGGCGCGACCTCGGGCGACACCGGATCGGCGGCCATCGAGGCCTTCAAGGGGCTGGATAACGTCGATGTCTTCATCCTCTTCCCGCATGGCCGCGTGTCCGAGGTGCAGCGCCGCCAGATGACCACGCCGCCGGAGGCCAACGTGCACGCGCTGGCGCTCGACGGGCATTTCGACGACTGCCAGGCCCGTCTCAAGGATATGTTCAACCACTTCGAGTTCCGCGATTCCGTGCGCCTCGCCGGGGTGAACTCGATCAACTGGGCGCGGGTGTTGGCCCAGGTGGTCTATTACTTCTCCTCCGCCGTCTCCCTCGGCGCTCCGGATCGCCCGGTCAGCTTCACCGTGCCCACCGGCAACTTCGGCGACATCTTCGCGGGCTACATCGCCAAGAAGATGGGTCTGCCCATCGAACGGCTGATCGTGGCGACGAACCAGAACGACATCCTGCACCGCTGCCTGTCGCAGGGCGAGTACAAGACCTCGGAGGTGCACCCCTCCATCAGCCCGAGCATGGACATTCAGGTGAGCAGCAACTTCGAGCGGGCGCTGTTCGACGCCTATGGCCGCGACGGCAAAGCCGTGGCGCAGCTCATGGACGAGCTGAAAACCGGCGGCTTCTCCGTCTCCCAGGGCGCCCTGCAAGCCTTGCGCGAGCACTTCGACTCCGGACGTGTCTCCGAGGAGGAGACCCTTGAGACCATCGCGCAGGCGCACAAGACCATGGGCGAACTCCTCTGCCCCCACTCCGCCATCGGCGTGCGCGTGGGCGAGACGATGCGGGACCCGGCGACGCCGATGATCACCCTCGCCACCGCCCATCCGGCGAAATTCCCCGACGCGGTGGAAAAGGCCAGCGGCCTGCGCCCGCCCCTTCCCTCGCGCATGGCGGACCTGTATGAGCGGGCGGAACGCGTGACCCGAGTCCCGAACGATCTCGCCGCGCTGGAAACCCTCATCACGGAGCGCCTCGCCAAGTGACCGTCCAGACCGCCACCCTGCCCAACGGCTTCCGCATCGTCACCGAATCCATGCCCGGCCTGCAATCGGCCTCCATCGGCATCTGGGTGACCGCCGGGGGGCGGCACGAACGGCCCGAACAGAACGGCATCGCGCATTTCCTCGAACACATGGCCTTCAAGGGCACGAAGACACGCTCGGCCCTGCAGATCGCCGAGGAGATCGAGGACGTGGGCGGCTATATCAACGCCTATACCTCGCGCGAGGTCACGGCCTACTACGCCCGCATCCTCGCGGCGGACACCGGGCTGGCGCTCGACGTGATCGCCGACATCCTGCGTAGTCCGGTCTTCGATCCGCACGAGATCGAAACCGAACGGCATGTCATCCTGCAGGAGATCGGCCAGGCGCATGACACGCCGGACGACGTGGTCTTCGACTGGCTGCAGGAGAAGGCCTACCCCGGGCAGGCCATCGGGCGGACCATCCTGGGCGAACAGGAGCGGGTGCGGGCCTTCGGGCGCGAGGACCTCTCGCGCTTCGTCGAGGAGCACTACGGCCCCGATCAGCTGATCCTGTCCGCAGCGGGAGCTGTCGATCACGACACCATCGTCGCGCAGGCGCAGACCCTCTTCGGCGACCTTGCCCCGCGCGCCCATGGCACCGCCGAGGCCGCCCGCTTCGCCGGGGGCGAGAGCCGCCGGGTCAAGGATCTCGAACAGGCGCATTGGGCGCTGGCCATCGAGGGACCGGGCTACCGCGATCCGTCCTTCTACACCGCGCAGATCTACAGCCTCGCGCTCGGCGGCGGCATGTCGTCCCGCCTGTTCCAGGAAATCCGCGAGAAGCGCGGGCTGTGCTATTCCATCTTCGCCCAGTCCGGCGCCTATGCCGACACCGGCATGACCACGATCTACGCGGGCACCTCCGGCGAGGAGGTCGGCGATCTGGCACGGCTGACCATCGACGAGATGAAACGCGCCGCCTCCGACATGAGCCAGGCCGAGATCGACCGCGCCCGCGCACAGATGAAGGCCGGGCTGCTGATGGGCCTCGAAAGCCCGTCGAGCCGCGCCGAGCGCATGGCCCGCATGATCCAGATCTGGGGCAAGGTGCCGCCGATCGAGGAAACCGTCGCCCGCATCGACGCCGTGACCCTCGCGGATGTGCGCCGCTTTGCCGAAAGCCAGGCCGCCACCGCCCCCGCGGCCATGGCGCTCTATGGCCCGGTGGCGGACGCCCCCGCGCTGGAGGAACTGGAGGCTCGGCGGGTCGCATGATGCTGAGGGTGCGGCGCAAGCTCAAGCTCGAAACCGAGCGCCTGACCCTGCGCCCGCCGGTGCATGCCGATTTCACGCCCTGGTCCAGCCTGCGCCGCGAGAGCCGCGAGTTCCTGACCCCCTGGGAGCCGACCTGGGCCTCCGACCACCTCTCGCGCCGGTCGTTCACCAACCGCGTCTACTGGGCCTCGCGCTCGATCAACGGCGCCAGCGCGATCCCGCTGTTCCTGATCCGGCGCGAGGACGACCAGTTGCTCGGCGCGATCACCCTCGACAACATCCGCCGCGGCCCGGCGCAGGCCGGTACGCTCGGCTACTGGATCGGCGAGCCCTACGCGCGGCACGGCTACATGTCCGAGGCCATCGGCGCGATGGTGCATCACGCCTTCGAGAAGATGGGCCTGAGCCGGATCGAGGCCGCCTGCCTGCCCGAGAACGTGCCCTCGCGCGGTCTGTTGGAACGCTCCGGGTTCAAGTACGAGGGCGTCGCGCAGAGCTACCTGCAGATCAACGGCCGCTGGCGCACGCATGTGCTCTACGCTGCGCTGCGCGGCGACCGGCGGGGCAAGACCACGGTCGGCATCTGACATCGGCACCCTGACACCCCGCCCGGCAATCGTGCCCCTCACGCAGCCGTGAGCGCCCTGCGCCGCTTTCACCTTTGGCAAACGCCACCCCGGACCTATCCTTTCGGAATACCGAAAGGAGACGCCGATGTTTCGCCTTCTTGCCGCCTGTCTGCTGTTTGCCGCCCCTGCCCTCGCGCAAGGCGGCGACCAACGCCGCCCCAGCCATTGCATCGCCATCGCGGACGCCGCGCCCGGCATCGAATACCTGCACAAGGCGTCCTGGACGGAGCCGGTGCCGGAGTATTCCGTCCGCATCCACTACATCGCCCACGCGTCGTTCCTGATCCAGACACCCGGCGGGCTGGATGTTGTCACGGATTTCACCGGCTTCATCGGCAACACCACGCTGATGCCGGACGTGGTGACGATGAACCACGCCCATGACACCCATTGGACCACCGCCCCCGATCCGGCGATTCCGCATGTGCTGCAAGGCTGGGGCGAGACCTTCGGCACCGGCATCGAGCATCATCTCGACCTTGGCGAAATGCTGGTGCGCAACGTGTCCACCGACATTCGCAGCCAGTTCGGCGGGACGGAGGACAAGGGCAATTCGATCTTCGTCTTCGAGGTGGAGGGGCTGTGCATCGGCCATCTCGGCCACCTGCACCACGAGCCGACCGCGCAGCAATACGCGGCCCTCGGGCGCGTCGATGTGCTGATGGTGCCGGTCGATGGCGGCTATACCCTGCCCCTGCCGACGATCATGGCGGTGACGGAGCGGCTGCGGTCCTCCGTCGTGATCCCCATGCACTGGTTCTCGGACGGTGCGCTCGGACGCTTCCTTGCAGGCATGGAAGAGAGCTTCGCCATCGACTACGTTGACGGGCCTTCGCTGGAGGTCTCCCTGCGCGATCTGCCGTCCCGCCCCACGATCAAGGTGCTGCGCCCGCAATGGCTGCGGGACACGGACTAGTTGCTGGCGGTCATGATCTGGAAGGCGCAGCCGTCGGAGACCAGCTCCGGCGGCGTCAGGCACAGCCCCCGCGCCACCTGGAAGGCGGCCAGCACCTTCGGCACGTAATCGCGGGTTTCCGCGTAGGGCGGCACGCCGTTGTTCTTCTCGATGGAGTTTTCCCCGGCGTTGTAGCCCGCCAGAACGAGAATCGGGTCTCCGTTGAATTTTTCCATGAGGAAGTCGAGGAAAGCGATGCCGCCCTTGATGTTCTGCGCCGCATCGAAGCTGTCGGAGACGCCGAAGCGCTGCGCCGTGGCGGGCATCAGCTGCATCAGCCCCTGCGCCCCCGCGCCGCTTTGTGCATCGGCCCGGCCGGCGGATTCGACGGAAATCACCGCCAGCGCCAGCGCCGGGGAGACCCGCGTGCCGATGCTGGCGATCAGGATCTCCTTGCCATAGGCGTTGACGATCTCCTGCAGGCTCTTGAGACGCGGCTGCGCGACCGCATCGCCGCCGGGCGAGCGGGCGAGGCTTTCCAGAGCCGGGGCCAGCCGTCCCGGGCTCGTCGCTGTCAGCTCCGGCGAAACGTGATCCCAGAACCAGGCGTAGCTGCCCACGGGCACCGGCGGCCCGGCGGGCCTTACCGGCGCAACGGCTGACGCGGAAGCGGTCACGGGCTTCTCCGGATCGGGCAGGCGCGGCGCGATGGCCGGCTCGGCCCGGGGTTCGATCTGAACCGTGATGCGTTTCTTGGTTCCGGCGCCGGGCACCGTCACGCGCTTCGCGCTGAATTCCGGAAAGGCCGACTCGGCATGCACCGGCACAGCCAGCGACAGGGCGCAGATCAGCGCCGGGAAGACTCGGGTTCTCATGTGTCCTGCTCGTAAAACTCTGCGGTTTTTTCCCAATATGCCACAAAGGCGCGGAGTAAGCCATGAGTGTGTCCAAGTGGTAAACCGACTGGTGTAATTTCCCTACACTTGTGGATAGCGCCGGGCCTAAATCACCTGAAATTGGCAGAAAATCCCTTTTGTTATCAATCAAGTAATCTTTGACGGTGCAGAAAATCGCGGCAGCGCAAAATCAAACCATTCCGGCCCCAATCTCGCCCCAAACGGAGGGTTAATTAAGCTCATACCGCAGAGAGACGGGGCAAGTGAGAGAGGCCCATCAACGGATCGACGCGGTGAACGTGAGCAAAACCTTATCTACGGAGAGAGACCATGATGAACCTGATCAAGAACTTCCGCAAAGACGAAGCCGGCGCCGTGACTGTTGACTGGGTCGTTCTGACCGCAGCCGTCGTTGGCCTGGCCATCGCAGCCTACTCGACCATCGAGACCAACGCCAACACGCTGATCACCGCAGCCGGTGGCGCAGTCGCGGCCGAAAACGACTTCTAAGTCGTTCGCGGCCTAACCGCCGCATGACAAGCCCGGCGCGCGGGCACCGCCCACGACGCGCCGGCACCTCAACGCATTCCAGGCCCTGGGTTGGCCATATCGGAGACAAGATCATGATGAAGTTCCTGAACACCTTCCGCAAAGACGAAGCTGGCGCCGTGACCGTTGACTGGGTGGTCCTGACCGCCGCCGTCGTCGGCCTCGCCATCGCCGCCTACTCGACCATCGAAACCAACGCCTCCACGCTGATCACCGCAGCCGGTGGTGCCGTGGCAGCAGAAAACGACTTCTAAGTCTTTCTCGCTTAAGACATGACCACCGAGCCGGTTTCCGAACCTGGCTCGGGGGCATCACCACTGAGCAGGAAAGGGTAGAGGATGTTTCAACTTTTCAAAGCGTTTCGGGACGACACGTCCGGGGCCGTCACAGTTGACTGGGTTGTGATCACTGCTGCCGTCGTCGGCATGTCCGCGATCTCCTTCTTCGTCATCGAAGACAACTCGAATGCGCTCATGAGTTCGGCAGGTGGCGCAATTGCCGCCGAAAACGACTTCTGATCGCAACCGATCATCCTTACGCGAGAGAGGCTGAACCAGAACGGGGCAGCCTTTTTTTCCGTTTGGGGACCGTGATCCCCTCCCCTCTTCCGCCTGTTCACCCGTCGGTTCCCGGGCGTGAACAATTCACAAAGCGGCCCGGTACGGGACCTGATTTGGCCACAATGCCCAAGCACAGTGTCACCAGGATACTCCGCTGCGGTGGAGATGAACGTGAACCCATGAGGAAGAACCATGCGACTTGTATTCGGATTGGTGTTGATAGCGGGGCTGGGGTTGGCCGGCTTTGCCGTCTACATGGCGCAGAACTATATCGGCGCTTATGAAACCGCGCTGCAGGAGGAACGGGCCAAGGTGACCGCGGCCGTTCCCACCCAGGAAATCTACATCGCGACCCGTGCGCTCGCCTTCGGCGAACAGATCGCCGAGGAGGACGTCGCCCTGGCGCCCTGGCCGACGCAGATCCTGCCGGACGGCTATTTCGACGAGGCGAACCCCTTCTTCGTCCCGACGGAAGGCCCCCGCGTCGTCGTCCGGGCCATGGAGAAGAACGAGGCGCTCGTGGCCATCAAGGTGTCCGAGCCCGGCGGCGACGCCGGTCTGACCTCGCGGCTTGAACGCGGGCAGCGCGCCTTTGCCATCAAGGTCGACGTGGCCTCCGGCGTGTCCGGCTTCCTGCGCCCCGGCGACCGCGTGGACATCTACTGGACCGGACGCATCCCGGGCAACGACCCGAACCTGCCCGTCGGTGACGTGACCAAGCTCATCCAGACCGGCATCGGCCTCATCGCCATCGACCAGATGGCCCATTCCGACAGCCCGGACGCGACGATCGCCCGTACCGTCACCGTCGCGGCCAGCCCGCAACAGGTGGCCGCCCTCGCCCAGGCGCAGTCGACCGGCCGTCTGTCCCTCTCCCTGATGTCGCACAACGACGACACCGTCGCCGAAGTGATCGAGGTCGACCAGCGGTCGCTCCTCGGCATCCAGAAGGAAGAGCAGAAAGCCGAGCGCACGCTGGAGACCTGCACCATCCGCACGAACCGCGGCACGGAAAAGATCGAGATCCCGATCCCCTGCGCCAACTGATCCGGACAACACCGGGAATCAGACAACAGGGCGTCCCGCACGGGGCGCCCTTCTGCCTGTTACAGCGTCCCGCTTTCAACTTGAATCATCCAGTGACGCCGATGTCCCGAGAATGCCGAAGGCATGGCAGGGTATCGGCGTCTCAAGTTCAACGCGGGGCGCTTTAGGGCCGGGCAAAATTCACCGCCTGTTGCGCGTTATCCACATAAGGCACGTGCAAGAAGTCTTTGATTCTTGCGTTGAAACCCAAAGTGGCGCATCCTGCCTGAAAACAAGCAGGCAACAGACCTGCATTCCGAGGCGTGATCGAAAGGCAGGTCACATGAAAGATATGTTTGTGAAGGCAGCCCTCCTGGGGCTGACCATGGCGGTTGCGCCCATGGCAGGGACGGTGCAGGCCGAACAGCTGCGGATCGTCCGGACAGGCACGGAATCGGTGCTGAGCGTGCCGATGAACCGGGCGGTCGTCGTCGAAAGCGACGTGCCCTTCGCCGAGCTTTCGATCGCGAACCCGGGCATCGCCGACATCAACTCGCTTTCGGATCGCTCGATCTACGTTCTCGGCAAGTCGCCGGGCACCACGACGCTGACCATCCTCGACGCGCAGGGCAAGCTCCTGACCAACGTCGATGTGCGTGTCGCGGCGGATGTGACGGAGTTCAAGGAACGCCTCCAGCAGATCCTGCCGGACGAGAAGATCGAGGTGCGCACCGCCAACGACGGCATCGTGCTCTCCGGCACGGTTTCCTCCACCATGAAGATGCAGCGGGCGCTGGACCTCGCGGAGCGCTACGCCCCGACGCGGGTCTCGAACCTGATGAGCGTCGGCGGCATCCAGCAGGTGATGCTCAAGGTCCGCTTCGCCGAGATGAGCCGCTCCGTCGCCAAGACGCTGCGCGCCTCCATCGGCACCGGCGGCTCTGTTCTCGGCGGCGATCTCGGCCTGGAGATCGGCACCGGCAACGCCGCCCCGCTGGCGGATGTGGACACCATCGTCGGCAAGCTCAACCCGCAATCCGGCGCCAACGCCGCCGAGGGCGCGGTGCTCTTCGGCTTCAACGCGGGCGGCCTCGAGGTTGGCATCCTGCTCGAAGCCCTTGAACAGAAAGGCGTCGTGCGCACCCTCGCCGAGCCGAACCTCGTCGCCATCTCCGGACAGGAAGCCAAGTTCCTCGCCGGCGGCGAATTTCCGATCCCGGTTGCCCAGCAGGGCGGCATGATCTCCATCGAATACAAGCCCTTCGGTGTCGAGCTGAACTTCATTCCGCGCGTCGTCGACGGCGACCTGATCAACCTCGAACTCGAATCGGCGGTTTCCGCCCTCGACTTCGACAACGGGTTCCAGTTCGAGACGATCACCGCCCCGGCCTTCCGCCGCCGCGAGGCGCAGACCACCGTGGAAATGCGGGACGGCGAGAGCTTTGCCATCGCCGGTCTTCTGGAAGACGACTTCCGCGATCTCAACGGCCAGGTGCCGTGGCTCGGGGACGTGCCGGTGCTCGGCGCCCTCTTCCGCTCCGCCGAATACGTGCGCGAACAGTCGGAACTCGTGATCATCGTGACGCCGCACCTCGTGACCCCGACCAAGGGCGAGGCACTTGCCCTGCCGACGGACCGCGTGCGGCCGCCGTCCGAGAAGGATCTGTTCCTTTATGGCCGGGTCGGTTCGGACACGTCGCGCAAGACACTCAGGGGCGCTGCGGGCGAAGTCGCCAAGCAGGACTTCAACGGCTCCTACGGCTATGTGATGGATTGAGAACAGATGCGGGGACAGCACATGAGCAGGATCACGATGGCGGGCCTCACGCTTTGCGTGCTGGCCGGATGCAGCGCAAACAGCCGGGACCCGGTCTATGCCTCCTTCAACCGCGAGGCGGGCTCGCTCACCGATACGGGTGACTTCGGCTACGCCACGATGAACAACACGCAGTATCAGAACGGCGAGAAACAATACGTCTACGATCTCGGCCAGCGCTTCGCCACGGAGGTGATGACCACGGTCAACTTCGCCTTCAACAGCGCCGAGCTCGACGCCGGGGCGCGCGACACCCTGCGCGAGCAGGCCAACTGGATCCGCCAGTTCCCGGAAGTGCGCTTCAACGTCTACGGCCATACCGACAAGGTCGGGAACGCCCAGTACAACAAGAACCTCGGGCTGCGCCGTGCCAATGCGGTTGTGAATTTCCTTGTTTCCCAAGGCGTTGACCGATCCCGCCTGGAGGCGCTGGTCAGCTACGGCGAAACCCAGCCGATCATCGTGACCGAGGGCAAGGAGCGCCGCAACCGCCGCACCGTGACCGAGGTCTCGGGCTTCGTCGCCGGGCATCCGACGGTCCTGGACGGCAAGTACGCCGAGGTGATCTACCGCGAATACATCCGCTCCGGCGTGCCGAAGACCGTCCTGTCGGGCATCTCCGGCAACGATTTCGCCACGGAGACCGGCGTTGGCGGCAGCGGCGGCTAATCCCGCACAAATCCGTCGAAGTGTTTCCGAAAAGGCCCCTCAGGGGGCCTTTTTCTTGTCCTACTGTTTCCACCGGATTTCCTCAAGCCCTTGAAATAACATGGGTTAACCAGCTTTCCGGAAACCGGGCTGTCTGGAAATACCGTACAATTTCGGTTTTTTGGCCCAAATCTTGCCGCGTTTCCCGGTCAGTTTGATCGGCGAAGGATCAGCGACCGGCCCGCGAGTCGGCTCCCGCAGTATCCGGACTTGGGTGGTTTCAGTTTGGTGGACGACGCGCCTCCCCGGGTCCGACCTGCGCAAAAGAACAGGACGTGAGGCATCATGACGAGTACATCCGCACCAGCGACTGAGCCGGCCCCGATCGCCGCCTGCACAGTCAGCCGTGACGTCCAGAACTTCGACCTTCTCATCGAGGACATGGAAGCCATCCTTGGCGAAAGCTGGGGCGACCTCGGCTTCGAGGAAGCCCTGCCCTTCCTGAGCCAGCCCGACGCCGCCCACCTCGAATTCATCGCCATGGCCATCGACGCCATCGACGAGCCGGACCTCGCCAAGCTCAGCGCCATCATCACCGGCGCAAAGGCGCGCGGCGTCAAGGTCGTGCTGATCGCCGAGGACGTGACCCCCGCCGCGCTGCACCAGCTGCTGCGCAACGGCGCGGACGAATTTGTCCCCTACCCCCTGCCCGAGGGCGAACTGGCCGCCGCGGTCGAGCGCATGCGCCGCCCGGCCCAGGCCGTCACGCAGGAGACGACGCAGAAGAAGGTGAAGCTGAAAGGCGACGGCGACGGCGTGCTGATCGCGGTGCAGTCGCTGGCCGGCGGCGCCGGGGCCTCGACGCTGGCCACCAATCTCGCCTACGAGCTGGTGACCCTGCCGAAGAACAAGACGCCCCGCGTCTGCCTGATCGACCTCGGCCTGCAGTTCGGCTCCGTCGCAACCTATCTCGACCTGCCCCGCCGCGAGTCGGTTCTGGAACTGCTGTCCGACACCGACTCCATGGACAGCGAAAGTTTTGCCCAGGCGCTGGTCAGCTTCGAGGAAAAACTCCAGGTCTTCACCTCCCCGGCGGAAATCCTGCCGCTGGACATGCTGTCGCCGCCGGACGTCAAGAAACTGCTGGACGTGGCGCGGGAGCACTTCGACTACGTGATCGTCGACATGCCCGGCTGCCTCGTGAACTGGACGGAAACCGTGCTGACCGAAGCGCAGGTCTATTTCGCCATGGTCGAGCTGGACATGCGCTCGGCCCAGAACACGCTGCGGCTCAAGAAGGCGCTGATGTCCGAGGACCTGCCCTTCGACAAGCTGCGCTTCATCCTGAACCGCGCGCCGAAATTCACCGACCTCCAGGGCAAGGCCCGGGTCAAGCGCATGGCCGACAGCCTCGGCATCGCGCTCGACGTGCAGTTCCCGGACGGCGGCAAGGTGGTCATGCAGGCCTGTGACCATGGCCTGCCGCTCGCCAACCACGCAGCAAAGAATCCGCTGCGCAAGGAAATCTCCAAGCTGGCGGCCTCGCTGCTGGCGCTTGGCAATTCAGACGCAGAAGCAGCCTGAGAGCGGGGAAACACATGTTTTCGAGATACAAGAAACCCCAGTTGAAAGACGCCGCGCCGGTTCGCCCGGAGGAGGCCCCCTCTGCCGCACCTTCCCCGGCCGTGCCGGTCGCGAAACCCACCGCCATGCGCAAGACCAAGCCGAGCGCTCCGGCGCAGGCCGCGCCGATGGACAAGGAAAAGAAACGCAAGGAGCGGCTGGGCGAGATCAAGCTCGAACTGCACCGCGCCCTGCTCGACAACCTCAACCTCGCCGCGCTCGACCAGGCCGGCGAGAGCGAGTTGCGCGAGGAAATCAGCGCCATCGCCACCGAGTCGCTGCAGGAGCGCGGCATCGTCCTGAACCGAGACGAGCGCCGGGCGATGATCAATGACCTCTACGACGAGGTGAAGGGCCTTGGCCCGCTGGAGACGCTGCTCAAGGACGAGACGGTCTCCGATATTCTCGTCAACGGTCCGCACCAGATCTTCATCGAACGCAGCGGCAAACTCTCCCTGTCGGACATCACCTTCAAGGATGAGAAGCACCTGATGCGGATCATCGACAAGATCGTCTCCGCCGTGGGTCGCCGTGTCGATGAAAGCAACCCCTACGTCGACGCCCGCCTGTCCGACGGCTCGCGTTTCAACGCCATGGTGCCGCCGATCGCCATCGACGGCAGCCTCGTCTCCATCCGTAAGTTCAAGAAGGACAAGCTCGGGATCGACGATCTGGTGAAGTTCGGCGCGTTTACCGAGGAGATGGCCGTCTATCTGCAGGCCGCCGTCGCCACCCGCCTGAATGTCATCGTTTCGGGCGGTACGGGTTCCGGCAAGACGACCACGCTCAACGCGCTCTCGTCCTTCATCGACAACTCCGAGCGTATCCTGACCATCGAGGACACCGCGGAACTCCAGCTCCAGCAGACCCATGTGGGCCGCATGGAAAGCCGCCCGCCGAACGTCGAAGGCAAGGGCGCGGTGACGCCGCGCGACTGCCTCAAGAACGCCCTGCGGATGCGTCCCGACCGCATCATCGTCGGCGAGACGCGCGGCGAGGAAGTCATCGACATGCTGCAGGCCATGAATACCGGCCACGACGGGTCGATGACCACGATCCACGCGAACTCCGCCCGCGACGGTGTGGCCCGTCTGGAGAACATGATCGCCATGGCCGGGATCGAGATGCCGCTCAAGGCGGTGCGTTCGCAGATCTCCTCCGCCGTGAACCTCATCGTGCAGGCCTCCCGCCTGCAGGACGGCTCGCGCCGCATGACCTCGATCACCGAGATCACCGGCATGGAAGGCGACGTGATCTCCATGCAGGAGATCTTCCGCTTCCAGCGCGTGGGCCTGACCCCCGACAACAAGATCATCGGCCATTTCACCGCCACCGGCGTGCGTTCGCACTATTCCGAACGCTTCCGGATGTGGGGCTATGACATCCCGCCGTCGATCTACGAACCTTTCAGACCGGAGTAATCCCGAATGCTCAGCGCACAGCCGATCATCTACGGCATCATTTTCATCGCCGTCCTGGTGCTGGTCGAAGGGGTCTATCTCGTCGCCTTCGGCAAGTCGATCAGCCTGAACAACAAGGTCAACCGCCGCCTCGAGATGCTCGACAAGGGCGAGGGCCGCGAGGACGTGCTGGCCAAGCTCCGCAAGGAGATGGACCAGCACATGCAGTCGCGGTCCCTGCCGCTCTACTCGGTGCTGGCGGACAAGGCGCAGAAGGCCGCCATCGCCTTCACCCCGCAGCAGCTCATCATGCTGATGGCGGCGGTCAGCGTCGTCGCCTTCATCGGCCTCTCCATCGGTACCGAGGCCGGCTTTGCCGTGCGCCTGCTGATGGGCATCGGCATGGGCATCGGCGGCGTCTACATGTGGGTCAATCACAAGGCCAAGAAGCGCCTGTCGATGATCGAGGAGCAACTCCCCGACGCGGTGGAACTGATGGTCCGCAGCTTGCGCACCGGCTACCCCTTCACCTCCGCCATCTCCATCGTCTCGAAGGAGATCAAGGACCCGCTCGCCACCGAGTTCGGCATCATCGCGGACGAGGCCACCTATGGCCGCGACATCGGCGAGGCGCTCAAGCACATGGCCGAACGCCTCGACATGCAGGACTTGCGCTTCCTCGCCGTCGCCGTGGCGATCCAGCAGCAGGCCGGGGGCAACCTCGCCGAGATCCTCGAAGGCCTCGCCAAGGTGATCCGCGCCCGCTTCCGCCTGTTCCGCCGCGTCAAGGCGATCACCGCCGAAGCGCAATGGTCCGGCAAGTTCCTCTCCGCCTTCCCGCTCGGCGCCCTCGTGTTCATCCAGGTGGCCAAGCCGGACTACTACGACGAGGTCCTCGACCACCCGTGGTTCATCCCCGCCTGTTTCATCGTGTTCATCATGCTCGCGCTCAACATGATCGTCATGAAGGCGCTCGTTAACATCAAGGTCTGAGGTTCCGCTGCCATGCTCGATCAACTCAACACAATGATCACCGACATGCTCGGACCCGCCGGGCCGCTGCTGGTGGTCGCCGGTCTCGCCGTGCTGCTGATCGTCGCGACGATCCCGCTCATGCTGCGGTCCAAACCCGACCCGATGGACAGGCTGCGCAAGACCGGCCAGGAGCGGATGAACGCCGACACCCGCCAGGTCCTGCGCGAGAAGAAGAAAAACGAGAAACTGAACAAATACGCGCAGTTCCTCGAACCGCAGGACGCCAAGGAACTCTCCGACATCCGCATGAAGCTGCTTCAGGCGGGCTATCGGACCAAGGACGCGGTGCAAATCTACTACTTCGCGCAATTCGCGCTCGGCCTCGGCCTGCTGGCCTGCGGCACGGTCTATTTCCTGATGTTCGTCGATGGCGCCTCCGCGACCATGCAGCAGAAGCTCATGTACATCCTCGGCCCCGGCGCCGCGGGCTACATGACGCCGAAATACTGGATCACCAAGCGCGTCGAGAAGCGCAAGGAGGAGATCCAGTCCGGCTTCCCGGACGCGCTCGACATGATGCTCGTCTGCGTCGAGGCCGGTCAGTCCATGGACCAGTCCATCGTCCGCGTCTCCAAGGAGCTGCGCGCCTCCTACCCGGCGCTGGCCGATGAATATGAAATCATCGCCCACGAGATGAAGGCCGGCAAGGACAAGACACAGGTGCTCAACGACATGTCCGAACGCTGCGGCGTGCAGGACGTCTCCAGCTTCGTCACCGTGCTGAACCAGGCCCAGACCTTCGGTACGTCGATTTCCGATGCACTCCGGGTCTACGCCGGGGAAATGCGTGACAAAAGGGTCATGCGTGCGGAAGAAAAGGCAAACCAGTTGCCGACAAAGATGACGCTGACCACTATGATGCTGACTGTGCCGCCGCTGCTGATCATCCTCGTGGGTCCCTCGGCCGTCGGCATCACGCAGATGGGCAGTATCGGACAATAACAATGACCGCGATCCGCATTGGATCAATCATGGCAATCCTCCTTCTGGCCGCCTGCTCTCCGGGCGGCCAGTCGACTCCCGAGGGGCAGGTCTACGCCCCGGCTCTCGACCCGCGCGGCGAAGCCGTCGACGGCCTCATCGTCGGACACCGGCTGATGGACGCGGGCGAGCACGAACTGGCGCTCGAAGCCTACACCCGTGCGGCAGGCCAGCACGGCATGAACGCCGAAGTCCTCACCGCCCTCGGCTCCGCCAACCTCGCCCTCGGCCGCCTGAACCAGTCGGAAAAGCTGCTGCGCAAGGCCATCGAAGTCGAAGGCGACTGGCCCGAGGCCTGGAACAATCTCGGCGTCGTGCTGATGGAGCGTGGCAATATTGCCGAAGCGGTCGAGGTATTTCGCAGGGCCTATGCACTCGACAATGGCCAAAACGACTCAATTCGGGACAATCTGCGCTTGGCCCTCGCAAAATTGGACAATTCCGATTATGCTGAGGAAACGGACTACGAATTCAAACTCGTGCGGCGGGGTAGCAGGGTCTACCAGATATCGCTGACAAACGGGTAGATCGAGGCAGAGCAGCAAAAGGACGCAGGAAACATGCGCCAATCCCTGGTTGTGATTTTCGCCGTGGCAGGCTTTGCCACGCTTTCCGCCTGTGAAAAGACCATCGACAAGGATGCGGTGGATCGCGAGTTTCAGGGCGTCAACGTCATCGACGAGACCAATCTCAACGATGTCATGCTGACCGTCGGGGACCCGAACGAGTCGGTTGCCTACTTCCACCGTGCCCTGAGCCAGGACCCGGACCGCATCGACCTGCTGCGCGGGCTGGCCACCTCTCTGGTCAAGGCCAAGCGCGTCACCGAGGCCAAGGTCGCCTGGGCGAAGGTTGTGGAGCACAAGGACGCCACCAACGACGACCGTGTCGAGCTGGCTGACACGCTGATCCGCGCCAACGAGTGGCCCGCCGCCGAAAAGGTGCTGGATTCCATCCCGCCGACCCATGAGACCTTCAAGCGTTACCGGCTCGAGGCGATGATCGCCGACGGCAACAAGGAATGGAAGAAGGCCGACAGCTTCTACGAGGTGGCCGTGGGCCTGACCACGACGCCCGCCAACGTGCTGAACAACTGGGGCTACTCCAAGCTGAGCCGCGGCGATTACGCCGAGGCCGAGCGGCTGTTCTACGACGCCATCCAGCGCGACCGGAACAACTTCACCGCCAAGAACAACCTCGTTCTGGCCCGCGGCGCACAGGGCAAATACACGCTGCCGGTGGTGCCGATGAGCCAGATCGAGCGGGCGGAACTGCTCTACTCCCTCGGTCTCGCGGCGATCAAGCGCGGCGATATGGAGATCGGCAAGGGCCTGCTGCGCGAGGCGATCGACACGCATCCGCAGCATTTCGAGGCCGCCTCGCGGTCGCTGGAGGCGCTGGAAGCGTCGGTGGCCCGCTGACCTGACGGACCCGCGCCCATGCAAATCCCGGCTTTTCAGGCGGCCCTGTTTGCCCTTCTCGTGGTGCCGATCTGCGTTCTGACCTTCTACGTCGACATGCGCACGAAGAAGATCACCAACGTGACGGTCTGGGCGCTGTTCCTCACCTTCGTGGCGATCGGCCTCGCCACGATGCCGTTCATCGACTTCGCCTGGCGCTTTGCCCATTACGCGGTGGTCTTCGCTTACGGGCTGCTGCTCTGGTTCTTCCGCCAGATCGGCGCGGGGGACGTGAAATTCGCCGCAGTTCTGGCGATGTTCATCCATCCCGGCGACATCCGCCTGATGCTCTTCGTCGCCGCCGCCGCCATGCTGGCCGCGACGATCACCGTGCTTCTGGTCCGCTGGACCCCGCTGCACCGGCTGGCGCCGGACTGGAAGACGTGGAAGGGGGCTTCCGTCGATACGGAAAAATCGGTGGGCAAGGGCAACCGCTTCACCATTCCGATGGGCACCGGCTTTGCCCTGATGCTCTCGACCTACCTGATCATGGGCGCGTTTTACGGCGCCTGACGACGGCACCGGCGCTCCGCGCGGGTTCACAATCCGGTTGAAAAAGCGTCACCCCACCGCACGCCAGAACCCCTAACCCCCTGTTAATAAAAAATGTTTCGCACGCGAAACATTTCCATCCAACGACGAGGCCCCCAAATGCCCCCAGGGAGTCGCCACAGGCGACTGGGCAGAGCCCCGGGTGAAACGTTTTCCCAGCCGTCAGAAATCGACCGCGATGCCCTTCTTCTCCCAATCGCCAAAGCGCACCGGCTCCGGCCCGTCCCGCCCACCCAGTTCCTTCGGCAGGCTCAACGCTTCGGCCGTCTTCCGGCGCTCCTCGGCCTCGGCCAGGGCACGCAGGGCGGCGGGGGGGAGGTCTTTTTGACTGTCGGACATCGGCTTTTCCTCGTACTACCCCGTTGATATACGCCCCCGCCATGGCGGAGCAACCCCGGAGCGCCCATGACCAAAGCCTTCAGCCCCGCCCGCAAGGGCGCCGTGCAGATCCTGACCCAGGTTCTGGGTGAACAGCGCCCGCTTGGGGAGGCGGCGCTCAAGCTCGACGCGCTGGACCCCGGTGACCGCGCCGCGGCGCAGCGGCTGGCGGGCGAGGTGCTGCGCAGCCTTGAACGCGCGGACAAGATCCTCAAGCCGCACCTGCGCAAGGCCCCCGGTCTCGTGGTGATGAACACCCTGCGGCTCGGCACGGTCGAGCTTTGCACCGGCGGGGCGGCGCATGGCATCGTTAACGATCTGGTAAACTTCACCGCCTCGGGCAAGCGCACCCAGCAGTTCAAGGGGCTGGTCAACGCCGTCCTGCGCAGGGTCGCGGAAACCGGCCCGGCGGAGTGGCAGAAACTGCGCATCCCGCGCCTGCCGAAATGGCTGCGCAGCCCGCTTGTGGCCGCCTGGGGAGCGGAGGCCGTGGCCGCGATGGAGGTTGCGCACTTCGCCGGAGCGCCCCTTGACCTTACGTCAAGGGATGACGCGGCGGCGCTGGCCGAAGCGACGGGCGGCACGCTGCTGCCCACCGGATCGGTGCGGCTCACGGGCGGGCAGGTCAGCGCCCTGCCCGGTTACGACGACGGGGCGTTCTGGGTGCAGGATGCCGCCGCGGCGCTGCCAGCAAAGCTGCTCGGGGATGTCGCGGGGAAAACCGTGCTCGACATGTGCGCCGCGCCCGGAGGCAAGACCATGCAGCTTGCCGCTGCGGGAGCAGAGGTCACGGCACTCGACCTGTCCCATAGCCGCCTCCAGCGCGTGGAGGAAAACCTCGCCCGAACAAAGCTCAAGGCCACCCTCGTCGCCGCCGACGCGATGGAACACGAAGGCCGGTACGACGCCATCCTGCTCGACGCGCCCTGCTCCGCCACCGGCACGATCCGCCGCCATCCCGACCTGCCACACCTGCATCAGGGCGAGCGCATCGGGGAGTTGATCGCGCTTCAGGCGGAGATGCTCGACCATGCGCTCACTCTCCTGAATCCCGGCGGATCGCTGGTCTATGCCACCTGTTCGCTGATCCCCGACGAGGGCGAGTGCCAGATCGACGAGGCGCTGGCCCGGCATCCCGGACTGACCGTCATCAAACCCGAGGCGCCATGGATCGAAGACCGCTGGCGCAGCGCCGAGGGCGGTCTGCGGCTCAGGCCGGATTTCTGGCCGGACAAGGGCGGCCTCGACGGCTTCTACATGGTGCACCTGCGCAAGGACTGAACGGATTTTGCGCGATCCTTCGCCGAAGGCACGGAGGCACCGGCCCGGAACGTCGCAGCAGGGACAAAGCAAGGTGACTTAACGATTCGTTAAGGATACATTCTAGACAAGAACAGCCCCAGAAGGGGCGTGGGTGAGGCGGTTCAGCAGGCCGCAAGACGTAAGGCAGTGAGATGTCCAAGGGGCGCAGTTGGCGGGCCAGACAGGCGCGTTTCCTCAACAGTTTGCACGCGCGGATGGCGGCCCGGGCCCGTCCGGCGAAAGGCTTCGTCTCGCAGCCGGAGCCGCGCACCATCGGCTATTTCGCCCGGGGGCGGCAGATGCTCGCCGGAAACGTCATGTTCGCCGGGCACCTGATGGAAGTCAAAGGCGCGATGATCTGGGACCTCGACCTGCCGGACGAGGCCTTTGCCGAGGCGCTGCACGGCTTTGGCTGGCTCGACGATCTGGCGGCGGTCGGGGATACCAAGGCGCGGAAACTGGCGCAGGACTGGCTCTGGGGCTGGATCAAGCGCTATGGCGGCGGCACCGGCCCCGGATGGTCGCCGGAACTGACCGGGCGGCGGGTGATCCGCTGGGTGCATCACGCGCTGTTCCTGCTGCGCGGCACCACGCCGGAGCAGGCGGAGGCCTATTACAAGGCGCTGGCCGCGCAGACGACCTTCCTGTCGCGGCGCTGGCAGGGGGCGAGCCCCGGCCTGCCCCGGTTCGAAGCGCTGACCGGGCTGCTGTATTGCGGGCTGTCCATCGAGGGCATGGAGGACCGGGCCGAGCCCGCGCGGCAAGCGCTGGGGCAGGAATGCGCCCGGCAGGTCGACGCGCAGGGCGGCATTCCGACCCGCAACCCGGAGGAATTGCTGGAGGTTTTCACCCTGCTGACCTGGGCGCAGGCGGCGCTGGAGCAGAGCCACAAGACACCGGACCCGGCCCATCTGGACGCCATCGCCCGCATCGCGCCGACCCTGCGGACGCTCCGGCATGCGGATGGCGGGCTGGCGCGGTTCCATGGCGGCGGGCGGGGTCTCGACGGGCGGCTGGATCAGGCGCTGGCGGCCTCCGGGGTGAAGAAGCGCCAGACCGAGGGGCTGGCCATGGGATACGCCCGGCTTTCGGCTGGCCGCACCTCGATCATCGTCGATGCCGCGCCGCCGCCCTCTGGCAAGGCCTCGGCGCAGGCGCATGCCTCGACGCTGGCTTTCGAGCTGACCTCCGGGCGCCGCCCGCTGATCGTCAATTGCGGCTCCGGCATGGAGTTCGGGGCGGACTGGCGGCGGGCCGGACGGGCCACGCCCTCGCATTCGACGCTGTCGTTGCAGGGGTATTCCAGCTCCCGCCTCGCGCCGGAGCGCTGGATCGGTCTGACGCAGCGCGAGGTGCTGGAGGACACGCCCCGTCATGTGCCGGTACAGATGGACCACCTTGAAACCGGGTTCCGGCTGGAGGCCGGGCACGACGGCTATGTCGGCTTGCAGGGGCTGACCCATGCGCGGTCCATCGAGCTGAGCCTCGACGGGCGGCAGATCAAGGGCGAGGATTACCTCGTCGCGCTCGATGGCGCTGCCAACAAACGCTTCGACAAGGCGCTGGACGGGGTCAAGCTGGCCGGTCTGCCGTATGACATCCGCTTTCACCTGCATCCGGAAGTAGATGTCGCGCTCGACATGGGGGGCAATGCGGTCTCGCTGGCGCTGCGGTCGGGGGAAATCTGGGTGTTCCGCTTCTCCGGGCGGGCGGAGATGGACATCGAACCCTCGGTTTACCTGGAAAAGGGCCGGATGCGGCCCCGTGCGACCAAACAAATCGTTTTATCCGGCCGCGCGATGGATTATGCGACCCGCATCCGCTGGTCCCTGGCCAAGGCGCAGGAGACGGCCACCGCCGTCCGCGACTACGCCCGGGACGACAGCGAGATGTCGACCTGATCCGATAACCCCCCGAAGGGACTTCTGCTGCCATGACCGACCTCTATCCCGTGCGCCGCGCGCTGCTTTCCGTTTCCGACAAGACCGGCCTGATCGACCTCGCAAGGGCGCTGGCCGGGCGCGGCGTGGAATTGCTCTCCACCGGCGGCTCCGCCAAGGCCATCCGCGATGCGGGGATTGCGGTGCGGGACGTCTCCGAGGTGACGGGCTTTCCGGAGATGATGGACGGGCGCGTGAAGACGCTGCACCCGATGGTGCATGGCGGATTGCTGGCGCTGCGGGACAACGCCGGGCATGTGGCGTCGATGGAGGAGCACGGGATCGGCGGGATCGACCTCCTGGTGGTGAACCTCTATCCGTTCGAGGCGGCGCTGGCCCGGGGTGCCGAATATGACGAGATGATCGAGAATATCGACATCGGCGGCCCGGCGATGATCCGCGCGTCGGCGAAGAACCATGCATTTGTGACCACGGTTGTGGATGTGGAGGATTACGCCGCGCTGCTGGCCGAATTGGACGAGAACGACGGGCAGACGTCTTATGCCTTCCGCCAGCGGCTGGCGCAGATCGCCTATGCCCGCACCGGGGCTTATGACGCGGCGGTATCGACGTGGATGGCCAGCGCGATCGGCGAGGAGACGCCGCGCCGCCGGGTGTTCGCCGGGACGCTGGCGCAATCGCTGCGCTATGGCGAGAACCCGCATCAGAAGGCGGCGTTCTACGTGGATGGGTCCGAGCGCCCCGGCATTGCCAGGGCGACGCAGTTGCAGGGCAAGGAGCTGTCCTACAACAACATCAACGACACCGATGCGGCGTTTGAGCTGGTCTCCGAGTTCCTGCCGAAGGACGGTCCGGCGGTGGCGATCATCAAGCACGCGAACCCCTGCGGCGTGGCGAAGGGGGCGACTTTGCTGGAGGCTTACCAGAAGGCGTTCGACTGTGACCGGACGTCCGCGTTCGGCGGCATCGTGGCGCTGAACTCGAAGCTGGACGTGGCGACGGCCGAGGCCATCACCGAGATTTTCACCGAAGTGGTCATTGCCCCGGCCGCCGATGACGCCGCGAAGGAGATCTTTGCGAAGAAGAAGAACCTGCGCCTGCTGCTGACCCCCGGTCTGGCGAATACCGCCGAGGCGGGGCTGTCCTACCATCAGGTCTCCGGCGGGATGCTGGTACAGGACCGTGACAACGGGCAGATGGACCTCTCGGACCTCAAGGTGGTCACGAAAAAGGCCCCGACCGAAGAGCAGATGCGGGACCTTCTCTTCGCATGGAAGGTGGCGAAACACGTCAAGTCCAACGCCATCGTCTATGTCAAGGACGGCGCGACGGTGGGCGTGGGTGCGGGCCAGATGAGCCGCCTCGACAGCGCGCTGATCGCCGCGAAGAAGGCGGAGCGCATGGCCGAGGCCCTCGGCCTGCCGCAGCCGCTGACCATCGGCTCCGCCGTGGCCTCCGACGCCTTCTTCCCCTTCGCGGACGGGCTGATGGAAGCCGCCGCAGCGGGGGCGACCTGCGTCATCCAGCCCGGCGGCTCGATGCGTGACGACGAGGTCATCAAGGCCGCCGACGAGGCCGGTCTCGCCATGGTCCTGACCGGCATGCGCCACTTCCGGCACTGAGCCGCTCCGCGTCGCCCGACCGAGGGGAAAGCCCTGTCCCGCAAGCGCTTTCCCCTCCCGTTCCGGCAGGTAAACGCTTGCCTAAACCCGCGCCAACGGCCATTCTTGGCCAAAAAAGGATGGCGAGCATGGTCAGGCTCCTGCGATCGCTCATACTCGGCGCGGCCTTGTGTCTCGGCACGGGACTGGCGTGTTTTGCTCAAGGTGCGGATTCGGTTCTGGAGAAACTTCTGTCCGGAGGCGCCGACACCGAGGATTTCGCCCCGGCGTTCCTGAGCACGATTTCCATCGACCAGGTGCAGGGCGTCATCGGGCAGGTGCGCGACCTGATCGGGGCGCCGCTGATCGTCGAAGCCTCCGATGACGGCAGCTTCTATGTCGAGACCATGACGCACCGCGCCTCCGGGACCATCAAGCTCGACGACCAGGGCCGGGTGCTGTCGCTCTGGTTCGCGGCGCCGGAGCCGATTCCGCAGGACATGGACACGGCGCTGTCGCAACTGAATGGCTTGTCGGACCAGGTGTCCTGGCTGGTGATGCGCGACGGGCAGGTTCTGAGCAGCAAGGACGCGGACACGCCCATGGCCGTCGCCTCGGCCTTCAAGCTGGGCGTGCTTTCGGTGCTGGCGCAGGACATCAAGGCCGGCACGCGCAAATGGGCCGACGTGGTCACGCTGGAAGCGCGGCACAAGTCGCTGCCCACCGGCCAGCTTCAGACCCTGCCCGACGGCTCGCCGGTGACGCTGCACACCGCCGCCGCGCTGATGATCTCGATCTCCGACAACACCGCGACGGACCTGCTCATCGACGTGCTGGGCCGGGACCGCATCGCCATGGCGCTCGGCCTCGACAGCATCCTGACGACCCGGGAGTTCTTTGCGCTCAAGCTGAACGAGACCGCGCAGGCGGAGTACCTGCTGGCCGCGCCGGAGGATCGCCCCGCGCTTGCCGCCAAGGCCGGGCAATCGCTGCCGCAGTCCAGCACGGTGCCGCCCTACGTGCCGGGCCTCGAATGGACCGTGCCGCTGAGCCGGTTGTGCGCGCTGATCATGCCGCTGGCGGATCTGCCGGTGATGCAGATCAACCCCGGCCTCGCCGAGCCGCACAACTGGGCACGCGTCGCCTACAAGGGTGGCTCCGAGCCGGGCGTTGCCAATTTCACCACCGCGCTACTGGACGATGTCGGGCGCGAGGTCTGTGTCGCCGTGACCTTCAACGGCAAGGACCCGATCAACATGCTTGGCGCCGCTGCCGCCTATCGCGGCGTTCTGGCAGTTCTGCGCTGAGACGGCGCGAAGCCCGGTTTCCAATCCCGCGCAGGCAGGCTACACCCCGTCGCAACCAAGAGCAGGCAAGGCACGATCGCCGTGACAAAACCATACTCCATGCAGGCACTCCGGCTGGTGGGCGGCACCGCGCTGCTGACCTTCATCCTCGACCAGATCACCAAGATCTGGGTGGTGCATGTGCTGGACCTCGCCACGCGCCAGCACATCGACGTGTTCCCCCCGTTCCTGACCTTCCGCATGGCGTGGAATTACGGTGTGAATTTCGGCCTTCTGGCGGGCGAGGCCCCGGCGACGCGCTGGATCCTGATTTCCGTGGCGCTCGGCATCGTGCTTTTCGTGCTGGTCTGGATGCGCCGCGATCCGCCGAGCACGCCGGGGCTCATCGCCGCAGGCCTGCTGATCGGCGGGGCCATCGGCAACGTGGTGGACCGGGTGCTCTATGGCGCCGTGGCGGACTTTCTCAACATGTCCTGTTGCGGTTTCGACAACCCGTTTGCGTTTAACGTGGCGGATGTGGCAATTTTCGTTGGCGCCCTTGGACTTGTTCTGTTTCCGGGCCATAAAAAGGGCGCGTGACGACGCTGGCCTTATGGGTTAAGGCTAGGGTCGATTAACTTGGAGGGTGGCGATGCGGGTTGCGCATTGTGTCGGATTGCTGGCGTTCATTGGCCTTTCTGCCTGTAACCTGGGCAGGGATCGTGACATCACGCTGCACGATCTGCGCACCAACAGCGGCAAGCCCGAGGAATTCGCCATCGTTCCGGCCAAGCCTCTGGAACAGCCGGAGAATTACACCGCCCTGCCCGCCCCGACCCCGGGCGGCGCGAACCGGACGGACCAGACGCCGCTGAAGGATGCGGTCGCGGTTCTGGGCGGCAACCCGAACCGTGTCGACCCCGGCGCGGGCGTTCCGGCCGCCGATACGGCGATCATCAGCCGCGCCAGCCGCTTTGGCCGCGACGGCAGCATCCGGGAGTCGCTCGCCGCCGAGGATCTCGCGTTCCGCAAGCGCCGGTCGCTCTTTACCTGGAGCATCATTCCGCGCGACGAGTATTACATCGCCTACCGCCGTCAGGCGCTCGACCCCTATCTCTGGCTCGAACGCTATCGCGCCGCCGGAGCCCGGACGCCTGCCGCTCCGCCTGAATAACGACATGTGGCGCGGGTGTGTTCGCGACCCTGTGATCGCCTGCGCGGGTCTGGAAGGTTGAACTTAACCTCCACAGTCGTACTTTGCTCGCAACCCTGATTTCGGAGAGGAGCGTCGATGTCCCGGTTAATCCTGAGTCTCTTGCTGACCATGGCGGCGGCCCTGCCCGTCCGGGCGGCGGATCTCCCCGACCAGATCACCACCTACCAGCTTGATAACGGCATGGATGTCGTGGTGATCGAGGATCACCGTGCGCCGGTGGCCGTGCACATGGTCTGGTATCGCGCCGGATCGGCGGACGAGCCGCGTGGCCATTCCGGCGTCGCGCATTTCCTTGAGCATTTGCTGTTCAAGGGGACGAAGACCATGGAGCCGGGGGAGTTCTCCAAGGTGGTCGCGGCCAATGGCGGCACTGACAACGCCTTCACCTCCACGGATTATACCGGGTATTATCAGCGGGTTGCGGTCGATCGCCTCGACCTGATGATGAAGATGGAGGCGGACCGCATGGTCAATCTCCTGCTCACCGAGGACGACATCGCCACCGAGCGCGACGTGATCATCGAGGAGCGCAACAGCCGGGTGGAGAACGATCCCGGTTCGCTGTTCGGGGAGCAGCGCATGGCGGCGCTCTACATGAATCACCCCTACGGCACGCCGATCATCGGCTGGCGGCACGAGATGGAACAGCTGCAACGCGCCGATGCGCTGGCCTATTACAAGCAGTTCTATGCCCCCAACAACGCCATCCTGATCGTCGCCGGGGATGTGGAGCCGGAGGCGGTGCTCGACATGGCGAAGGCGCATTACGGCCCCCTGCCCGCCAATCCGGCGCTGGAGCCGCGCAACCGGGCGCAGGAGCCACGCCAGCTGGCCGAGCGGCGGCTGGTCTACCGCGACCCGCGTGTCGCGCAGCCGTACGTGATCCGCAGCTACCTCGCGCCCGAGCGTGACGCCGGGGCGCAGGAGAAGGCCGCCGCGCTGACGCTGCTGGCCGAGCTTCTGGGGGGCGGGCAGACCTCCGTCCTGAGCACGAAGCTCCAGTTCGACACCCAGACCGCCGTCTACACCAGTGTCTTCTATGACGACACCGCGCTCGACGACACCAGCCTGAACATGATCGTCGTGCCCGCCGAGGGCGTGACGCTGGAAGAGGCCGAGGCGGCGATGGACAAGGCCGTGGCCGAGTTCATGACCGACGGCGTGGACGCCGCGGCGCTGGAGCGGATCAAGTTCCAGATCAAGGCGAGCCAGATCTACGAGCGCGACAACGTCCAGAGCCTCGCCCGCAAGTACGGCAACGCCCTGACCGCCGGTCTGACCGTGCAGGACGTGCAGGACTGGCCCGAGGTGCTGCAGGCGGTCACCGCCGAGGACATCATGGCCGCCGCGCGGGAGGTCTTTGACCGCAGGCAATCGGTCACCGGCTATCTCATGGACGAAGAGGCCGCCCCGGTGGCCGGACAGGAGGTCTCGCAATGACCCGGTTTCTCGCACTCGTCGCGCTGGTGTTCAGCGCCGCCATGGCCCGCGCCGAGGTGGACATCCAGCAGGTCGAAAGCCCCGGCGGGCTGAAAGCCTGGCTGGTGGAGGAGCCGCAGATCCCCTTCCTCGCACTGGAAATCGCCTTCCAGGGCGGGGCCTCGCTCGACGCGCCGGGCAAGCGCGGCGCGATCAACCTGATGACCGCCCTGCTCGAAGACGGCTCCGGCGAGATGGACGCCCGCGCCTTCACCGACGCCCGCGATTCGCTGGCCGCAAGCTTCGACTACGAGGTTAGCGACGACACGCTGACGATCTCCGCCCGCGTGCTGAGCGAGAACCGCGACGAGGCGCTGGCGCTGCTGCGGCAGTCGATCATCGAACCGCGCTTCGACGCCGACGCCATCGAGCGGGTGCGGGCGCAGGTGATCTCCGGAATCCGCTCCGACCTGCGCGACCCCGACGCCATCGCCGGTGCCGCCTGGGACAAGATGGTGTTCGGCGATCACCCCTACGGCTCGCACCTTGACGGCACCGTCGAGAGCGTCGCGGCGCTGACCCGTGACGATCTGATCGCCGCCAAGGCCGCCACCATGGCCCGCGACCGTGTCTACATCGCCGCCGCGGGTGACATCACCGCGGACGAGCTTGGCCCGCTGCTCGATGCGCTGCTGGGCGACCTGCCGGAAACCGGCGCCCCGATGCCCGCCGATGTCGCGGTGCAGACGGAGGCAGGTGTGACCGTCGTCCCCTTCGACACACCGCAATCCGTGGCGATCTTCGGCCATGCCGGCATCCCGCGCAACGACGATGACTTCTTTGCCGCCTATGTGATGAACCAGATTCTCGGCGGGGGCGGCTTCGAGGCGCGGCTGATGGACGAAGTCCGCGAAAAGCGCGGGCTGACCTATGGCGTCTATTCCTACATCGCCAACAAGGACCATGCAGACCTCTACGTCGGCCGCGTGGCCTCCGCCAACAATCGCATCGCCGAGGCGACGGAGGTGATCCGCGATGTCTGGACCGATGTGGCGCAGAACGGCGTGACGCAGGACGAACTGGATCGGGCGAAGACCTACCTGACCGGCGGCTACCCGCTGCGCTTCGACGGCAACGCCCGAATCGCTGGCATCCTCGTCGGGATGCAACTGGAGGGTCTGGATCCGGAGTATGTGAACACACGCAATGCGCGGGTCGAGGCGGTGACCCTGGACGACGTGAAGCGGGTTGCCGCGCGCGTGCTCAAGCCCGAGGCGCTGCATTTCGTCGTGGTGGGTCAGCCGGACGGGCTGGAGACCAGCGTCGGCAACTGACCCCGCGCCGCTGCGACAAAAAGGGGAAGCCCCGGGCCGGCCCCGGGGCTTTTTCGCATCCGGCCCTTGCCCCGAACCTTCCCCTGCCGGGCCAACAATCCGCCACATTGCCGGGCGATTGTTCACGTCAAACAACCGAGGCAGGCCCGCACCATGAACATGCAGACCAGCGCCGTCGTCGCGCCCCCGTCGCCGAAAAGTTTCGCCGAGGTCGGACTGACCAACGTGATGATCCGCGACATCGTGCTCAAGACGATGTTCCGCAAGAACACCAACGTGGTGACCGCCTTGTCGAAGGCGATCTGCCTGCCGGTGCCGATCACCCAGGAGGTGATCGACATGGCGCGGGCGCAGGGCCTGCTCGAAGCCATGGGCACGCTCGGGGCTGGCGGCAACGTTGCCAGCGAGATGCCCTACCAGCTGACCGACAGCGGCAAGGCCCGCGCCCTCGACGCCCTCGCCCAGTCCGAATATTTCGGCCCCATGCCGGTGCCGCTCGACACCTACCGCGAGCAGATCCAGCGCCAGTCGATCCGCAACATCCAGATCACCCGCGACCAGCTGACCGGGGCCATGGGCCACCTGATCCTGCCGGACGACCTGATCTCGAACCTCGGCCCCGCCGTCAGCTCCGGCCGTTCCATCCTGATGTACGGCCCGCCGGGCAACGGCAAGTCGTCCATCTCCAACGGCATCCGCGACGCCATGGGCGACCGCATCTACGTGCCCCGCGCCATCGAGTATTCCGGCCAGGTCATCACCGTCTACGACCCCATCGTGCATTCGAAGGCGGAAGAGGACAGCGACAACCAAAGCGCCCTGCGCCGCACCGCCCGGTTCGATCGCCGCTACGTGCTCTGCGCCCGCCCGACGGTGATCACCGGCGGTGAACTCTCGCTGAGCATGCTCGACCTCGTCTACAACCCGACGGCCCGCACCTACCAGGCGCCGCTGCAGCTGAAGTCCACCGGCGGCATCTTCATCGTCGACGACCTTGGCCGCCAGGCGGAGCCGCCGCAGAAGCTGGTCAACCGCTGGATCGTGCCGCTCGAAGAGAACAAGGACATCCTCGCCCTGCAATCGGGCGAGAAGTTCGAGGTGCCTTTCGACACGCTCGTCATCTTCTCCACCAACTTCCACCCGAACGAGATCTTCGACCAGGCCGCGCTGCGCCGGATCTTCTTCAAGATCAAGATCGGCGGCCCGACCCAGGAGGATTTCCTGAAGATCTTCGCACTGGTGGCCCGCAAGAAGAAGATGCAGCTCGACGAGGCCAGCCTCGTGCACCTGCTCAAGAACAAGTACCCGACGATCAACAACGTCTACGCCAACTACCAGCCCGTCTTCCTGATCGACCAGATGATCGCCGTGTGCGATTTCGAGGGCATTCCCTACAAGATGACCCCGGAGCTGGTGGACCGCGCCTGGGGCAACATGTTCGTCAAGGACGAGATCATCGTCAAATGACGGCACGGGGGCGGGTCTGCCTGCTCGCGGCCCGCCCCCACGGACCTACGCCCTCGCGAACCGCAGCAAGGCCGCCCCCGCGAGGGTCAGGAAGGTCGAGACGAGTTTCACGAGATCGAGCCGTTCCTTGAGGAAGACCACGCCGATCAGGAGCGCGAACACGATGCTGGTCTCGCGCAGCGCCGTGACCAGCGCGATCGGGGCCTGTGTGAAGGCCCAGGTGACAAGCGCGTAGGCCACGAAAGAGGCGGTTCCCCCGACGACGAAGGGCATCCGGCCGGGCCCGGCGACCCGGCGCAGCACATGCGGCGCCCGAATCGCGAGGAACGCCGCCATCATGATGCCGTTGATGATGGCAAGCCAGGCGTAGAAGCCCACGGACGTGCCCGCCTCCCGCGCCCCGATGCCGTCGACCAGCGAATAGGAGGCGATGAAACAGCCGGTCACGAGGGCCAGCAGCGCTGCCTTGCCGTTGCGCAGCCCGTCCTGCCTGCGCACCAGCGCGAGGCTGAGAATGCCCCCGCCGATGACGAGAATCGCGAGGATCTCGAGGTTGTTCAGCGTCACGCCGAGAAACCCCACGGAGACCAGTGCCACCAGCAGCGGCGCCGAGCCCCGCGCCATCGGATAGACCTGCGTCAGGTCGCCGATCTTGTAGGACTGCAGCAGGAACAGCTGGTAGCCGAGATGCAGCAGGACACCGGCGGCGAGGTACGGGTAGCTTTGCGGCTGCGGCGCGGGCACTAAGAGCAGCAGCAGGGCCGCCAGCGGCATATGGCCCAGCACCACGGCCGCCATGCTGGTGGTCTTGTCGGCGCCGCCCTTGACGAGTGCATTCCAGCTGGCATGCAGCAAGGCCGCGGCGACGACCGCGAGAAAGACCTGGGACGACATCGGACACTCCGTGATTTTCGGGGCATCGTAGGCCATCGGCCCGGACCGCGAAAAGCCCGGTTCTTGACGGATCGCAGAAACGCCACCGGCTGCGATCCGCCCCGCGCGGCCATTGTGCGCGGCGGCCGAAATTTCTCCGATTTTGCCCTTGACCCCTTCCGGCCCGTTCAGTAATCAGCGGCCTCACAGTGGACGGCGCGGTAGCTCAGTTGGTTAGAGCGATCGACTCATAATCGATAGGTCGGGAGTTCAAGTCTCCCCCACGCCACCATTGTAAAACCTTCCCTCACAGACCTGAACGCGTCTCTTTGGCGTGGCTTTTGCCCGAACCGGGTTTCGCCCCGTGCCTGCGCTTTTCTGCGAAAAGCTTGCCCCGGGTCGACAGGCGCGGGCCTTCGGCCCGCGTGGGGGCCCTGCCCCCACCGGCTCTTCGAGCCTCCCCCCGGGATATTTGCAGCAAATGGAAACATGAGACCGCGCCCGGCTTCTTTGGTCCCCAAATACCTTGGGGAGCCCGAAGGGAGGGGCGAAGCCCCTAAAGCGTTTCTGGTTGAACTTGAGGCACGCATGCCCTGCCATGCTTCGTATTCCCGGGACATGCGTGCCTCTCGATGGTTCAGGTCAAACCAGAAACGCTGTAACAAGATTATGTCCCGGCAAAATCTTCCCCCCTCCAGAACATCCCGCCGGGAGGCCCCGGCGGGGCGTCGGTTCGGCCCCTCAGGTGATCCGCTTGATCGACGCCATGATCTCCTCCTGCTCGAAGACCCTTTTCCAATCGTCCTTCATCAGCGCCGGAATGCCGAACTCGATGGCCTTGTTGCAGGCGTCCGAGAACTGGCCCTCCTGGATGCCGAAGATTACCGCGCCGAGGATGTTCATGTGGCCGAGCAGGAAATCCTTGGCGCAGTCCTCGGAAATCCCCTGCTTCACACATTCGTCCATCGCCTGCTTCATCACGACCAGCAGCGAGGCGCAGACCGTCTCGGACAGGCCCGGCTCCAGGTAGGCGAGTTGCTCAACCGTCACGCGGTAGGTCGTGCGGACCGGGGCGTAGATTGCCTTCGCCACCTTGTCACCCAGCGCGTAGTGCTCCTCCGGCCCCTGCATCAGCGCGTTCACCACGCCCTGCGGGTGCGCGACACCGCCGAAGCGGTCGAGGCGGGCTTCCTCCGTCGGCTCGTTGTGGAAGATCATCGGGTGGCACGGATGCGTGACGAAATAGGTGATGTCCGCCCGCTCCGGCAGGTGCCCGGCATAGGGCGCGGCGGCGTCGAGGATGACGACCATCGTTCCCGGCTTCAGTTCCGGGACGATGCCCTGCGCGACCATGCCGATCAGCGTGTCCGGCACCGCCAGCACCACCACCTCGGCTCCGTCCAGCGCCGCCGCCTGGTCGACGCAATCGACGCCGACCTCCGCCTTCAGCCGCGCCCGGCCCGCTTCGCTCACCTCCACATGGCGCACGGTGAAATCGGTCTTTGCGAAATTCTTCGACAGGCGCACGCCCATCTTTCCGCCTGCCCCCAGCAGCGCAACAGTCGTCATGATCAGTCTCTCCTCATCCGGCCCGGGTTGGGCTTGTATAACTGGTATGACAAGATAATAATCACACCTAAGAGTCAACGCGTCCCGAGGCGCGCAGGGAGGGACAGGCATGGCACCGCTGATAACCTGGTTCGGGGACGATTTTACCGGCTCCGCCGCCACGATGGAGGTGCTGGCCTTTGCCGGCCTCGAGACGGTGCTGTTCTCCGACATCCCTTCGCCTGCCCTGCTGGAGCGGTTCAGCACCGCGCAGGCCATCGGCATCGCCTCCACCGCCCGCACCCATGGCCCGGCCTGGATGCAGACCAACCTGCCGGGGCCGTTCCGCTTCCTGCACGGCCTCGGTGCGCCGCTCCTGCATTACAAGGTCTGCTCGACCTTCGATTCCTCCCCCGAGTCCGGCAATATCGGCACCGCCATCGAGATCGGTTTGGAGATCACCGGGGCGGAGGCCGCGCCGATGATCACCGCCGCGCCGCAGATGCGCCGCTACCAGGCGTTTGGCCATTTGTTTGCCGGGACTTTCGATGGCGTCTACCGGCTCGACCGGCACCCGGTCATGTCCCGCCATCCGGTCACGCCGATGGACGAGGCAGACCTGCTGTGTCACCTCGCGCTGCAGACCGCCCTGCCCTCGGCGCTGATCGACCTCGAAGCGCTGTGGTCCGGGCCTGCGGACGCGCTCGACAGGGCGCTGGCGAGCGGCGCCCGCATCCTCTCCATCGACAGCATGGAGCCTGCCAGCGAATCCGCCGCCGGGCGGCTGATCTGGGAGAACGTGGACCGGCTGAGCTTTGCCGTCGGCTCGCAGGGTATCGAATTCGCGCTGGTGCGCCATTGGCAGGAAACCGGCCTGCTGCCGCCGCCCGCCGCCACACCCGGGGCCGGTGCGGTGCCTCGGATCGCGGCTGTTTCCGGTTCCGTCTCGCCGATGACCGCCGAGCAGATCGCCTGGGCTGCCGCCCATGGCTTCACGGTCATCCGTTTCGACGCCGCCCGCGCCATCGCCGACCCGGCGACACTGGATGACGAGATCGCCGGGGCGGTCGCCGCCGGTCTGGAGGCTGCGGACCGGGGGGCCAGTCCCTTGATCTGTTCGGCCACCGGCCCCGACGATCCCGCCGTGGCCGCCGTGCGCAAGGCGCTGTCGCAGACGCGCATGACGCCAGAGGCCGCCAACGAAAGGATCGGCGTGGCGCTGGGGCGCGTGCTCGACGGCATCCTGACCGGCAGCGGCATCCGCCGCGCGGTCATCTCGGGTGGCGACACCTCGGGTCACGGCATGCGGGTGCTGAACCTCGAAGCCCTGCAGGCGCTCGCCCCGACGATCCCCGGCGTCTCGCTCTGCAAGGCCTACGGCGCCGGCCCGCACGACGGGCTGGAGATCGCGCTCAAGGGCGGGCAGATGGGCAGCGCCGACTTCTTTGGCTGGATTCGGGCCGGTGGCGGGGCGCGATAACCGCGCAGGCCCACTCTACCGAGCCTCGAACACGTCCTGCGCGCGTGCCAGGTGCCGCGCCATTTCCGCGACGGCGCCCTCCGTGTCACGGGCGGCGATCAGGTCGACGATCCGCGCATGTTCGGCCAGGGTCACCTCCTCCTTGCCCGACCAGTGCAGCAACGCGCCATGGTACTCGAACAGCCAGGCCAGCATCGCGCCGGACACTGCCGCCATGATCGGGTTGCCGGAAATCTGCGCCAGCTTCGTGTGAAACGCCATGTCCGCGGAGACGAAGGCCTCAGCATTACCGAGGTGCGCCCGTTGCTGGTCCACCAGCCGCCGCAGATCGGCGATGTCCTCCCGGCTCGCCTGCTGCGCCGCCAGCCGCACCATGCCAAGCTCGAACATCTGCCGCGCCTGCTTGAGGTGCTGCAGGTTGCCGGGCGAGGAACTCAGCAGCAGCCGCGCGATGGTATCGCTCTGGCTCAGCACCAGATCGGCGTCGATGGCGTTCACCCGGCTGCGCTCGCCGTGGCTGATGGTGATGAGACCGCTGTTGTGCAGCGATTGCAGCGCCTCGCGCACCGCCGGGCGGCCCACGCCGAAGCGGGCCATCAGGGCGCGTTCGGAGGGCATCGCATCGCCGGGTTTCAACTCGCCGGAGGTGATCAGCGCCTGCAGCCGGTCCAGCACCTGGTCGGACAGTTTCCGCCGCGTGATCTTGTCCGGGCTGTCTTCCACCGTCATGTCTCGCTCCATGCGTAGGGGGCCAGCCCGGCGTTCGGCCGGGCCGTCAGGTTCGCGGTCAGGATCGTCCCGCCGACCTCCAGCCGGGCCAGGCCGCCCGCGACCGACGCCGCCTTGACCCGCTGTCCGGCCAGCCGCGCCAGCACGTTCAGCGCCGCGCAGATCGGCCATGCCGGGTCGATCCCGCGCGGGCCGAGCACCGCCGCCGGGGTCCAGACCGCCACGCCAGCAGGTGCCAGCGCCGCCGCCAGACCGATGACATAGGCCGCGCCGAAGGCACCCCTGTGACGCGGGTCGTCGTCGGTCATGCACACCCGTCCCTGTCCGGGGTTGGACATCGTGCGCGAGCCATAGGGGTTCTGGCGCATGGCGATGGTCGACGGACCGATGCGATACCGTGCCGTGCCGAGAATCGCCCGGGCGGAGCGCGTGATATGCGGGATCGTCTCCAGCGTCTCCATCACCGACAGGTCGTCCGCCGCGTGCACGATGGGACAGAGACCGTGACTGACGAAATCCAGCTGCTCCACCGGCGGGCGTTTGCGGTTCAACTCCGGGAAGAAGCTGACCATGCCGCCGCCATGTTCCACACCGACGAAGCAGTCCTGAGCCGCCGCATGGATGTCTTCGAGCGGCGGGCAGTCCGGCCAGTCGCTGCCCGGCGGGGTCGATTGCCGGTCGACCGAAGGACAGACCAGCACGCTTTCCGGCGCGAAGCCGGCCTGCGCCATTTCGAGCGCCAGCCGCGCGAGATCAAGCGCCGGGGGCGCATCGAAGATCGGGATCAGCTCAAGATCGTAATGCGGCGACGGCGCGGCCCGTTGCAGGGCGGCGAAGGCCGCGAATTGCTGCGCCGTATTGCCCGAAGCGCCGTCCACCGAGCAGAGCAGCCGGTGCGGTGCCACCCAAGACAGCGGCGAGGGGTCTTCGCCCAGTTGCCGCGCCTCCTCCGCCGTGACGACAAGCGCCATCTGAGGGAAGACCGCGCCCGCCACGGGGTCCGCCGGGATGGGGTCAAACCGGCTTTCGGCAGGGTCCCACGAGACCTCCACCGCCTGACGCAGCACCGTTCCGTCTTCGAGCACATAGGGCCAGGGCAGCGCCAGCGGGCGGTTGTAGGTCTTGAACGAGGCATCGCCCCATTGCCGCTGGTCCTCCATCTCGAAGGTGTCGCCCTCGAAGGCGCAGGTCACGTCCCAAGCCCCGGCCCGGTGCGTCAGCCGCGTGATGTCCAGGAACGGCTGCCACGGGTCGATCAGCACCGGCATCGCGGCCCGCGCCACGGTCCCGTCGGAGTGCGTGACCGTGACCGGCGCCCCCGCCGCGCTCGCCGGATGCAGGACGGTGAACCCCGCCCGGTTGGTCTCGAACACGCCGCGCACCCGCCCCTCTGCGGTGATGCGCAGGCGATTGTCGGAGGCGGTCACCCGCAGGTCGACGTCCATCCGCGCCGTATCGGTTCGATAGACCGCGCGCAGGTGCAGTCGCAGCCCGGCAGCCGTCTCGCGCGACACTTCGGTCAGTTCCGGCACCAGCGTGCCCCAGTCCCGGTCCCGCACCAGAAAGGCAATACTGCGGATCAACTCCTGCCCCCCGAGACGGATGTGCCGCAGGGCGCCGTCTTGCAGGCTCAGGCTCAGATCGCCGCAGATGATCCGCTCGGACGCCACGTCCGGCACCTCTGTGCCGTAAAGCCGCAGCGCCTCGCTCATATCTCGTCCATCCCCACGGTCCGCCCCTCCCGCGCCGAGAGATACGCCGCCTCCACGAGGCCGAAGGTCTGCAGGTTGTCCTGCCCGGAGGTCTCCGGCACCCGGCCCTCGCGCAGGCAGTCGACGAAATGCTGCTGGATCAGCTGCACGCTCTCCTGGATGTTGTGCCAGGGCTTCGACGCCCAGGGCAGCAGCGGCGGGCTGACGTCCCGCACGTCCGTTTGTCCGCCGCGCTGGATGGTCAGCCTGTATCCCGTATCGAGCCGCAACGTACCTTCGGTGCCGTCGATCTCCAGAAGGCTTTCCGGGAAAGTCTCCGGCACGCGCCGCGTGGCATAGGAGCAATCGACCACCGAGGTCACGCCACCGGTGTGGGCGAGCAACATCGTCGCGACGTCCTCGCCACGGATCTTCGGATTGATCCGCCGCGTCGTCGCGGTGATCCGCGCCACGTCGCCGAACAGGGCACGGGCGATGTCCAGGATGTGGATGCCGAGATCCTCGATGATGAATCGCTCGCCTTCGGCGAGGTACGGCTGGCCGCTGAACACGTCATAGCCGGAGCGGAAACTGACCCGGCCAAAGAACGGCTCCCCGATGGCCCCGCTGCGCAGCGCGTCGATCGCCGCGCGGACCGGCGATTGCCATCGGAAGTTCTCGTGTACCATCAGGAGCTTGCCTGACGCTTCGACCGCGGCGACCATGGCACGTGCGTCCGCCATGGTCAGGGCAAAGGGCTTTTGGCAGATCACGTGCACGCCGTGCCGGGCCGCCAGTTTCACAAGGGGCCGGTGCGAGGCCACGGTTGTCGCGATGTCCACCACGTCGAAGCCGCCATCGCGGAACAGCGCTTCGGCATCCGCATAGGTGCGCGCCACGCCGAAGGCATCCGACGAGGCGGCGAGCCGATCCGCGTCTCGGTCGCAGAGCGCCACCACCTCCGCGCCGTCGATGCCTTGCCAGCCGTGCAGCTGGTTCTGCGCGAAGAACCCGCAGCCGATGAGCGCAATCCGCATATGGCCCTCCCTGTTCCACCCCAGCGTTCCCCGAGTGCCGCCACTTGTCAACAGGTATGATGAGTATTACAGCTTCTCGGAACAGGACAAAGGACGCCCCATGGCCAGCCGCATCAAGGTCACCTACCGGCTCGAAACCTCCGGCAGTGTCGCGGCGCTCGCCGCCAAGATCGCCTCGGACCAGTCCACCGGCACCTTCACCGAGCTTCCGGGCGAAACCGAGGCGGTTCGCGCCCGCTGCGCCGCCGTGGTCGAGTGCGTCACCGCCCTGCCGCCGCTGGACGTGCCATCGATCCCCGATCCGTCGGGCCAGGGGCCGTACAACCGCGCGGATGTGGTGATTGCCTACCCGCTGGAGGCGGTTGGCACCGATATCGCGGCGCTGATGACGATCTGCATCGGCGGCGTCTTTGCCGTGCGGGGCCTCACCGGGGTGCGGGTCATGGACTTCGACCTGCCGCCGGAATGGGCCTGCCACCCCGGGCCGCAGTTCGGCATGGAAGGCTCGCGGCGGCTGATGGGGGTGCAGGACCGGGTCATCATCGGCTCGATCATCAAGCCGTCGCTGGGCCTGCTGCCCGAGGAGACCGCACGGGTCATCAAGGACCTCTGCGAGGCGGGGGTCGATTTCATCAAGGACGACGAGAAGCTGATGAGCCCCGGTTATTCGCCGCTGGCGGCGCGGGTGAAGGCGATCATGCCGGTGATCGACGCGCACGAGCAGAAGACGGGAAAACGGGTGATGTACGCCTTCGGCATCTCCGCCGCCGATCCGGACGAGATGATGCGCGGGCACGATCTGGTGGCGGCTGCGGGGGGCAATGCGGCGGTGATCAACATCAATTCCGTGGGTCATGGCGGCATGAGCTTCCTGCGCAAGCGGTCCGCGCTGTGCCTGCATGCACATCGCAACGGCTGGGATATTCTCACGCGGCATCCGGGGCTGGGGATGGAGTTCCGGGCGTACCAGAAGATCTGGCGGCTGCTGGGCGTGGATCAGTTCCAGATCAACGGCATCCGGGCGAAATACTGGGAGCCGGACGAGAGTTTCGTGAAGTCCTTCGGCGATGTGACGACGCCGATCTTCTCCGAGCGGGACACCTGCCTGCCGGTGGTCTGCTCCGGGCAATGGGGCGGTCAGGCGGTGGAGACGTTCAACCGCACCGGCGGGACGCTCGACCTGATGTACCTCGCCGGGGGCGGCGTGCATGGCCACCCGATGGGCATGGCGAGCGGCGTCCGGGCGATCCGGCAGGCCTGGGAGGCGGCGGCCTCCGGCGCGACGCTCGACGACTATGCAAGGGAGCATCCGGAGCTGGCCGCGGCGCTGGCCAAATGGGGGTGAAAATTCTGCCGGAACAGAATTTTCCACGGGGTTCCACCCCGGACCCCGGGATATTTCAGGCAATTGGAAGGGGGGCGGGTCAGCTGGTCCCGGGCGGATCGCCCAGCACCGCGAGCAGGTCGAGCAGCAACTCGTAGTCCTCGTTGCCGAGCCGCGCCTTGTACCCCTCCACGATGTCCGCGACGGCGGAGGCATTTGCCGCAAGCAAAAGCGTCCCTTCGTATCCGAGATCGAGCACCTGCCGCCGCCGGTCCAGGGGATCGTGGGCCATATGGATCAACTCCCGGTCCGCCATCGACCGCGCGATCCGTATCAGGCTCGGCAAGAGCAGGCAGGCGCGGTCGGACACATGCGTGGCATCGGAGGGGCCATCCTCGGCCAGCACCCGCAGTATCCGCCATTGCGGCTCGGTGATGCCGGAGGCGGACAGAGTGGCCCGTATCGGTGCCATGACCGTCTCGCGCGCCCGCATCATCGCGATGGGCAAGGACCGCCCGATCGGCGGCAGCTGCGGTTTTCTCGCCACGTCAGCGCACTCCCGTTGCCCACCATGCTAGGAAAACGCCCGGCGCGGGGCAACCGTCGGATTGCTGGCGCACGGGGGCGCGGCGCGGGCCCTGCCGGCGTTCCGGGGTGGCTTGTCCGCCAGCGCCGATCCGGTAGAACGCAGGACAAGGCACGGGCAATCGGGAGGCTGGACGATGGATTGGGATGAATTTGCGGACTGGGGCGGCAAGATCGCGCGGCGCGGCGCGGCGTATCACAAGACGCTGCGAGACCGTCCGGTGCGGGCTGCCGTGAAGCCGGGTGAGATCATCGCGCAATTGCCCGCGTCGCCGCCGGAAACCGGCTGCGCCATGGCGGAGATCCTCGAGGATTTCGAGCGCATCGTCATGCCGGGTCTGACCCACTGGCAGCACCCTCGGTTCTTTGCCTATTTCCCCGCCAACGCCGCGCCGCCCTCGATGCTGGCGGAGATGATGGTCACGACCCTCGCGCCGCAGTGCATGCTCTGGCAGACCTCTCCCGCCGCGACCGAGATGGAGACCCGCATGCTGGACTGGCTGCGGCAGGCGATCGGACTGCCGGAGGGGTTCGCGGGCGTGATCCAGGACAGTGCCAGTTCGGCGACGCTGGCCGCCGTTCTGGTGATGCGCGAGCGGGCGCTCACGTGGCAGGGCAATGTCCGGGGGCTGGCCGGGGGGCCGGTGCCGCGGATCTATTGCTCGACGGAGGTGCATACCTCCATCGACCGGGCGATCTGGGTTGCCGGGATCGGGCAGGAAAACCTCGTGAAGGTTCCCACCGTCCCCGGCGATCCGATGCGCCGCATGGACACCGAGGCGCTGCGGGCGCGGATCGCGGAGGACCGCGCGAATGGCCTCCTGCCCGCCGGGTTGATCGGCGTGACGGGGGCGACCGGCATGGGAGCGTGCGACGACATCGCGGCGCTGGCGGAGATCGCCGCGGCGGAGGGGCTGTATCTGCATGTGGATGCCGCCTGGGCCGGAGCGGCGATGATCTGCCCCGAGTTCCGCACACTCTGGGCCGGTGTCGAGCAGGCGGACAGCGTGGTCTTCAACCCGCACAAGTGGCTGGGAGCGCAGTTCGACTGTTCGGCGCATTTCATCCGTGACCCGGACGCGCTGCGACAGACTCTCGCCATCCGTCCCGAGTACCTGAAGACTCACGCCCACAGGGACGTGACGGATTATTCCGAATGGTCCGTGCCGCTTGGCCGCCGCTTCCGGGCGTTGAAACTGTGGTTCCTGATCCGGGCCTACGGCCTCGACGGGCTGCGCGAGATGATCCGAAACCATGTGGCCTGGTCACGCGCACTCTGCAACCGGCTGCGCGAGCAACCGGGGATCGAGATCACCTCGGAGCCGGTGCTCTCGCTTTTCACCTTCCGTCCCAAGGGGGCGTCAAACGAGGCGGTGCAGGCGCTCGTGGAGGCGATCAACAGCGACGGGCGCATCTACCTGACGCAGACCAACCTTGAGGGCCGCATCACCATCCGCTTTCAAGCGGGCGCTTTCGGCATGGAAGCGGCGGACGCGGAGATGGCTTTTCACACGATCCTCGACCTGCTGTCCAAAACCGGAGGTACCCAATCATGATGTTCCCGCATTTCGTTTCGTTCGAGAAGGACGGCACGCCCGGCTATGGCTTGCATACCGGCGACGCGGTCATCGACCTTGGCAGGCTGGCGCCCGAATTCGCCACGCTGAAGGAGGTCATCGCGGCGGATGCCCTGAAGGACGTGTTCAAACGCGCCGCCGGGCGGACGGCGGATCATGCTCTGGACGAGATCACCCTGACGATGCCGCTGCCGAACCCGGGCAAGATCCTCTGCGTCGGGGTGAACTTTCCGGACCGCAACGCGGAATACAAGGACGGCAGCGCACAGCCGGAGCACATGTCCTTGTTCCCGCGGTTCGCCGCGTCCTTCACCGGCCCCGACGCGCCGCTGATCCGCCCGCCGGAGAGCCATACGCTGGACTATGAGGGGGAACTGGCGGTGGTGATCGGCAAGCGCGGGCGGCGGATCGCGGCGGAGGACGCCTATGCGCATATCGCCGCGCTGACCATTTGCAACGAAGGCACGATCCGCGATTGGGTGCGCCATGCGAAGTTCAACGTCACGCAGGGCAAGAACTGGGATCGCTCCGGGGCGATGGGCCCCTGGCTGGTGCCGCTGACGAATCCGATCCAGATCGACGGAGCGGAGATCACGACGACGGTGAATGGCGCGGTGCGCCAGCAGGATGCCATTGCCAACATGCTCTTCGGGGTGCGGGAACAGATCGCCTATATCTCCACCTTCACCACGCTCGAGCCCGGCGACATCATCGTGACCGGCACCCCCACCGGCGCGGGCGCGCGGTTCGATCCCCCACGCTATCTCGCGCCGGGGGATGTGGTGGAGGTTTCCATCCCGGGGATCGGGACCTTGCGGAACACCGTCGCGAACGAGGTGCTGTAGGGCAGGAACAATTTGCCGGGCCAAGACTTTGGCCCGGGGTCGTCCCTGGTTGCGCCATTGGTCCGAGCAACCAATTCAGCCCGGACGATAGACGCGGTTGGCTTCCGGATCTTCGGTTTCGTACCCGAGGGTTTCGAGCGAATCCCAGACGACCTGCGGGATCTCCGCGCTGGCCCAGTCCAGCGTTTGCTGCACCCGCTCTGGTTTGGACACGCCGATGATGGTCGAGGCCACGCGCGGATCGCGCATCGAGAATTGCAGCGCCACCGCGCCCGGGGCGACGCCGTGTTCGGCGCAGACCGCCTCCACCGCCCGCACCGGGGCCAGCGTTTCCTCCGTGCCTTCCATGTAGGTCACGCGCGGCATGACCGCGCTGCCCTTGGCCAGCACACCGCCCGCATAGGGCGCGGCGTTGAACACCGCCATGCCCTGCGCCACGGCGTAGTCGAACACCGCCGAGGCCGAGCGGTTGATCAGGGAAAAGCGGTTGTGGCTGATCAGGCAGTCGAAGGGATAGGCCCGCAGGATCGGCTCCATGACGTCGAGTTTGCCCATCGCGAGGCCGACAGCGCCGCAGAGGCCCTCCTCCTTCATCTTGAAAAGCTCGTCCAGGGCCCCGCCCTCCGCGGTGATCTCCTTGAGGTCCCGCGCGTGTTCCGGGTCATGCAGGTGCAGGACCGGGATGTGATCGAGTCCCAGACGCGCCATGCTCTCTTCCAGAGACTGCCGCGCCCGCGCTGCATCGAAGCGCCGGGTCTCCATGTCGCGGTCGAGTTTCGTCGAGAGGACAAACCCCTCCGGCAGACCGCCGCGCTCCCGGATCACCGCGCCGACACGCGCCTCGGACCGGCCCATGCCATAGTTGTTCGAGGTGTCGAGGAAATTCACCGGCCCGTCGAAGATCGCGTGCACCGTGGCGGCGGCCCGGTCTTCGTCCACCGAATACCCGTAGGTATCGGGCATGTCGCCAAGGCCGGAGGTGCCGAAACAAAGGCTGGTGACCTCCAGGCCGGTCTGGCCGATTTTGACCCGTTTCATCGTCCTGCTCCTTCAAATCCTGTAGAATTCCGCCGCGGTGCCACCGAAGACCCGCGCCTTGTCCGCTGCACCGAGCCCGGCGCAGAGGCGCAGGGCCTGCGCATGCCAGTCACCGTATTCACAAGCCAGCCGCACCACCGGCCAATCGCTGCCCCACATGACGCGCTCCGCGCCGAACTGGGTCAGAACGTGGTCGACGTAGGGCGCAAGATCATCGTCGGCCATGCGCCCGTCAGTCTCGGTCACGATGCCCGACAGCTTCACATAGGCCCCGGTCTCCCGCGCCAGTCGCGCCATGCCGTCGGCCCAGTCGTTGAAAGCGCCGTCCCGGATCTGCGGCTTCAGGCAGTGGTCGAGCACCGCCCGCATGGCCGGGTGCCGCGTCAGCAGGGCGTGGAACCTGTCGATGTGACGGGGGAAGCCGAGGCAGTCGAATGTCAGGTCGAGCGCCACGAGGGCCTCGAAAGCCCATTGCACCGAGTCCTGCAGCATCCAGTCGTCATCCGGCAGGTCCTGGATCATCGGGCGCACGCCGAAGAACTTCGGATGCCGCGCGAGCCGCTCCAGGACGGCCTGTTGCGACGGGTCCTCGAAATCGACCCAGCCGACGACGCCCGCCACCTGCTCCGTCACATCGGCAATGCCGAGCATGTACTCGGTCTCGTGAACCGTCGGCGCGGCCTGCACCAGAACGGTCCTGTCAATCCCCGCCGCCGCCAGCGCCGGCGACAGATCGGCGGGACCATAGGGGCGGCTCAGGATCGGATCATCCTGCGGCATCCAGCCGTAATCCCCCCGCGCGGGCTGCCAGAAATGCTGATGTGCGTCGATCTTCACAGGACAAGCCTCCGCTCCGTCCGCGCCACCTGCCGCGCGGTTCCGGCACCCGGATGCACCTTCCGTTCCGGCAAGTCCAGCCCAACCGCCCGCCCCGTGGCCAGGGACTCCTCGATCGCCCGCATGATGATGACGTCGGCCATGCCCTCCTCGCCGTCCGGCTCGGGGCGCACCCCGTCCCGGATGCAATCGGCGAAATAGGTCGCCATGGCGCCGAAGTGGTCACAGGGCTCCGCCGTGTGGCGCCGGTGCTCCTGCCCGCCGCGCCGCAGGGCGAATCCCACGTCTGTCTGGAACAGGAATCCCGGATCGACGACGATCTCGCCCTCGGTGCCGACGATCCGGTACATGTCGACGTCCGCCGCGCCGAAACTGGCGGTGAACTGCGCCAGCCGCCCGCCGGGAAACCGAAGTGTCACCGCCACGGCCTCGTCGACCTCGGCGAACCTTGCGTCACCGGGGCCGCGCTCCGCCATCGCCATGACCTGCACCGGCTCGGCCCCGAAGACATGCCGCGCGGCATTCAGGCAATAGACCCCGATGTCCTGCAGCGGGCCGCCCCAATGCGTCGCCTTGAGCCGGTGATTGTCCGGCGCGGACTGGAAGGAAAACGCGGACTGGATGTAGCGGGGATCGCCGATCTCTCCCGCGCGCACCGCCTCCAGCACCGCCACCGTGCCGGGATCGCTGTGCAGCCGGTATGCCGTCATCAGCCACACCCCGGCGGCCTCGGCCGCCGCGATGATCGCCCGGCACTCGGCCTCGTCCAGGGCCAGCGGCTTCTCGACGAGCACATGCTTGCCCGCCCGCGCCGCCCGGACCGCGTAGTCGCAATGCATCGAGTTCGGCAGGGCGATGTACACCGCGTCCACCGTGTCCGATGCCATCAGGGCATCGAAGCCTTCGTAAGGCACGACCTGCGCGATGCCGTGAAACGCCGCGAGTGACCGCGCCGCCGCCTCCGATCCGCTGACCAGGGCCACGACCTCCACGCCCGGGGCCTGCGCGGCTCCGGGCAGAAAGGCAATCTGCGAGATCCATCCCGCCCCGACCACCGCAAGACGCACCCTGTCCATTTCCGTCCTCAACGCCATTCTATCCAATCCAAGACATTACGGGGACGCCGCCCGATGGGCGGCGGGGTGGAGCCCCGGCATGACATTCCGCCCCGACAAAATTTCCCGCCACGCAAGGCGCAGGAAAACGGCGGCGCGCCCACCGCGCCGCCGCCCATCATGACACCCGTGGGGTCAGTTGCCCACGCAGGTGTCGATGTTGCTGTTCGAGCAGACGTCGAGCCCCGTGTAGATCGGGTCGTCCACCGACTTGCCCTCGGCGATGTCCTTGAGGATGTACATCGCCTTGTAGCCCATCTCGAACGGGCGCTGGCCGACGAGGCCATTGCCGAGACCGTCCTTGGTCTGTTCGAGCTGCATCGGCAGAGTATCCGCCACCACGATGGTCAGATCGCCCGCGTCCATCTTCGCCTTGTACGGCTCCGCCGCCTTGCGATAGGCGTTGTCGAACCACTGGGTGAAGGCCCCGGTCGACAGGAAGGCGGTCAGGTCCGGGTTGGCCGCGAGGATGTCGGTCATGCCCTGCACGGCGACGTTGCCGTCATCGTTGGTGATCAGCGGACAGCCCGAGATCTCGGTCCAGCCGCCTTCCCCGCTCAGGGCCGCACCCGGAGGATCGCCCATGTCCTTCCCAGCCAGCGTGTCCCGCGCACCCTTCAGCCGCTCGTTGTGGTTGGCCGCCGCCGCGCCGCCGGTCTGCAGGCAGATCGTGCCGCCGTCCGGGTGACGCTCCATGACCAGCTTGGCGAGGTTGACGCCGATGTCATAGTTGTGCGTGCCGACATAGGTGGTGCGCAGGCTCATGTCCTCGGGCAGCAGGTCCGAGTCCCAGGTCATCACCGGGATACCCGCGTCCGCCGCCGCCTTCAGCACCTTGGCCATGGCCGGCGCGTTCGACGGCGCCACGGCGATGCCGTCCACGCCCTTGGTGATCAGGTCCTGCACGATCTGGATCTGCTCCAGTTCGGTGTGCTCGCCCGGTCCGATGTATTCGCAGGTCACGTCGGCCAGTTCTTCTTGGGCCTTGTAGCAGCCATCCCGGGCCAGATCGAAGAACGGGTTGTTCATCGCCTTGGGCACCAGCGCGAAGGTGTATTCGGCCGAGGCCGCCACCGGCACCAGGAGCCCGACAAGGGCCGTCGCAGTCAGCAATTTCTTCATGGTATCTCCTCCCTGAGTTCATATGAAGAATTCGAAACGGGGCTGTTATCGTCCCCCGCGATTGCGGATCTGTTCCAGGAGCACCGCGAGGATGAGGAACAGGCCAACAAAGAACTGCTGCCAGAGCGCCGGAATCCCGGCCAGGAGCAGAGAGTTGCGGATCAGCTCGACCAGCGCCGCGCCGATCGGCGCGCCGAAGGCATAGACCACGCCGCCCATGAGGTTCGCACCGCCGATCACGCTCGCCGCGATCACGTTCAGCTCGTAGGTCACCCCCATGCCGTTGGTGGCCGAGCCGGTATAGCCGATGAACATGAAGGCCGCGACGCCAGTGCACATCGAGCAGACCATGTAGACGGAGACGATCATGCGCTCCACTGGGATGCCGGACAGCTTGGCCGCCTGGGCATTGCCGCCGATGGCGATCACCCAGCGGCCCCATTCCGAGTAGCGCCAGATCCACCAGAACAGCGCCGTCATGACGATCAGCACCCAGACCACGTTCGGCACGCCGATCATGCTCTCGCCGCCGATCCACTCGAACAGCTCCATGTCGGGGCCGAAGTCGTAGATCATCTTGTTGTCGGAGATCACCATGGCGATGCTGCGGGCCATGGCTAGCATGCCCAGCGTCACCACGAAGGGCGCCATGCGCAAATAGGCGATCAGGATGCCGTTGATTGCCCCCACGATGGCGGCGGTGCCCATGCACACGAGAAAGCCCGCGCCGATACCGTACCCGGCCTGCATCGTCAGGCCGAGCGTGATCGCGCAAAGCCCGAGCAGCGAACCGACCGACAGGTCGATTCCCGCCGTGCAGATCACCGCGCTCATGCCCAGCGCCATGATCCCGAAAAACGCCATGTTGCGCGTGATGTTGAACATGTTGCGTTCGGTCATGAAGGCGTCGGAGATGATCGACATCACGACCCCGATGGCGACGATTGCCATGAACACCCAGAACGGCTGGGTCCGGAGCACCGCGCCGAAGCCGGTGACCTCCTGGCGCGAGGTGATGCTGTCGTCGATGGCCGCGTGGTCCACGGGCGTCTGGGCGGTGCCCGCCCCGGGGCTGTTGGTCGTGTCGCTCATGCCGCTTCGATTGCTCCGATGATCAGGCCGGTGACTTCCTCCGGGGTGGTCTGGTCGATGCGCTTGTCCGCCACCTTGGTGCCACGCCGGAGCACCGCGACCCGGTCGCAGACTTCGAAGACGTCCGGCATCCGGTGGCTGACGAGGATCACCGCGTGGCCACTGTCCTTCAGCCGTTTGATCAGGTTCAGCACCTCGGCCACCTGCCGCACGGAAATGGCCGCGGTGGGCTCATCCATCAGCACCAGCTTGGGATCGGACAGGCGCGTGCGCGCAATCGCCACCGCCTGCCGCTGGCCGCCGGACATCTGTTTCACGAGGTCGCGCGGCCGGGTTTCGGACTTCAGCTCCGCGAACAGCTCGCCCGACCGCTTGAACATCGCCGCGTGGTCGAGTTTCCGGAACGGCCAGATGCCCTTCTTCAACTCCCGGCCAAGGAAAACGTTGGCCCCGGCGGTCAGGTTGTCGCAAAGCGCAAGGTCCTGGTAGACGATCTCGATGCCATTCTCGCGGGCGTCGATGGGCTGGTGAAAGACCACCTCCCGGCCTTCGATCAGCATCTTGCCCGTGGTCGGCGGAAAGTTTCCGGCGATGATCTTCATCAGCGTCGACTTGCCCGCGCCGTTGTCTCCCATCAGCCCGACCGCCTCGCCCGGGGCGATCCTGAGATCGACGCCGTTCAGAGCGTGGATCGCGCCAAAGCTCTTGGTGACGCCAGCCAGTTCAAGCAAGCTCATCGTCGGTCTTTCCTCCCTGACCGGTGCCCGTCTCCCGGGGGCACTTTCGGCGATGACAGGGTCTTCCGCCCCGATTCCGCCCCTTGCAATGCTCATTGCAAACAGACCCACTTGTCAACGTTCTTTCCGAAAACGCGGATTTCCCCCTTAGATCAGAACGTTATGCATAGTTATCAAGAGACATCACTGTTCACGCGCCGCCCTGAGAGCCGCGTTTGCGCGTCCCGGATCGAGACCGGCACGTCGCCGAGGCGACGCCGGATCTGTCAGGGAGCCCGCCTTGACCTGTCAGACATGTTTCCACCTTGAGGCGTGCCTTTCAAGCCCGGGCTGCGCCGGGCTCGAAAAAAGTGACCCTAAAAGGGGCAGCCGTCGCCGGTCGCTCAGACCAGCCCGCGATCCCGGGCGATCATCGCCGCATGGGTGCGGTTACGGGCTTCGAGCTTGCGGCTGAGCGTCTTGACGTGCAGCTTCACCGTGACTTCCTGGAGATCGAGGTCGCGGGCGATTTCCTTGTTCGCCTTGCCCTCGCAGATGCCACGCAGCACATCCATCTCGCGCCGGGTCAGCACGCTGCCCGCGTCGTCGCGCCCGCGCATGAACTCCAGCGGGGCATAGACCTCGCCCGCCGCCATGAACCGCGCCGCGGTCAGCAGGCTGCGCGCCGCGAGCGTCTTCGGAATGAAGCCCTGCGCCCCCGCCTTAAGCGCCGCGTCCGCGACGCTTGGCGAGGCGGTGCCGGACAGGATGGCCACCGGGCGGTCATGATTGGCCGCGCGCATCCGCGCCAGCCCTTCGAGCCCGTTCATCCCCGGCATCGCATAGTCCAGTAGGACAAGATCGAAGTCGCCGGTCTCCTCCGCCGCCCTGACCGCATCGTCAAGCGAGGCAACGGTGATCACTTCCTCGATGTCGGAGGCGTCGAAATAGGCCGCGATGGTGTCACGCACCAGATCATGATCGTCAGCTACCAGTATTCTCATGCGCCCGAACCGGCCCTTCACATCCCTGTAGCGGGGTTTAACCACTATTTCCCTTATGCACCATCCCCGATGCGGAGAAGTCGCGCAACAATGGTATCCCCTATGACTGAAGGAATGGTATAGAACTGTCCCAGGCGGCGGCCCGCATCGCGCGGCGGTGGCCGGCCCCTCCGCACCCCCTGTTCAGAGGTTTTCCCTACGCATGCCACTCCGCCCGCAAGCCCGCAGATGACCGGAAATCCGAAGGACCAGATCCGCCTCGCACCCAGCGTGAAACCGGCACTCGCGGCGATGCTGCTCGTTCTGTTCATGGCGCTGATCGGGTTTCTCGGGCTGCACGTCACGCGCCAGCTCACCCGGCTGGAAAATGCCGCGTCGGAGTCCGTGTTGTGGGCGCTGACCCAGGCGGAACTGGAATCCAGCCGCCTTGAAGCCGCCACGCTGCACGCCATGGTTCATCCGGAGCAGTCTCTCGAAGAGCTGCGCGTCCGGTTCGACGTCTATTACAGCCGAATGGCCATCGTGCGGGACAACGAGAACTACATCGTCCTGCGCGATACGCCGGAGACCCGGGAGGCCCTCGATCACATTCTCGACTTCTTCGAGACCTGGATACCGTTGATCGACGGACCGGACGCCGCGCTTGCCGCAAGCCTGCCGGCGCTGTCGGAGGCCACGGCGGAGATGCGGGCGCAGACCCGTCTGCTGTCGATCGACGGCGTCACCCGAAACGCGGTGCGCAGCTCCGAGCAGCGCGCGAGCCTCGCCAGCACGCTGACCTCGATCGCCTGGCTCACCGCACTGCTCATCGCCGTGTTGCTGGGCCTGTTGGTCACTTTGTTCCGGCTCGCCCGCCTGCGCGAGGCGCAGTCGAGCCGCAACCAGGCGATGCGGCGGCGGCTCGAAACCATCATCAGCACATCGCTCGACGCGATCATCGTCACCGATCGCCAGGGCCGGATCGTCGAGTACAACGGTGCCGCCGAAGGCATCTTCGGGTATAGCCGCACCGAGGCGCTCGGCGCACGCGTCACCGACCTGATCATCCCGCCGGAACATCGCAGCGACCAGCAGCAGGCGCTGAACGCCTACCTGGACGGGCTCCCCGAGGAGCGGCGCAGCCGCTTCGTCGCCGGGATCGAGGCGATGCGCAAGAATGGTGACCGCTTCCCAGTGGAAACCTCCATCGCCAGCGCCCGCACCGCGGAAGGCGAGCGCATCGTCTCCTTCCTGCGCGACATCTCCGACCGCAAGGCCGCCGAGACCGAACTGCGCGAGGCGCGCGACCGCGCCATCGCCGGCGAGCGCTCCAAGGCCCGCCTCCTCGCGGTGATGAGCCACGAGATGCGCACGCCCCTCAACGGCATTCTCGGCACGCTCGACCTGATGGGCACGCGCGATCTGAACCCGGGTCAGTCGCGTTATCTCACCATCGTGCGCAACTCCGCCAAGATGCTGCTCGACCAGGTCAATGACGTTCTCGATCTCTCGCGGCTCGATGCGCAGAAGATGCAGACCGACAAGCGGCACTTCGACCTCGTGGCGCTGGCCACCGAGGTTGTCGAAAGCCAGGTCGGCGCCGCCGCCGCCAATGGCAATGTGCTGACCCTGACCCCGCCAAGTCCGCTGCTGCACGACGTCTGGACCGATCCGGACCGGCTGCGGCAGATCCTGCTGAACCTGCTCAGCAACGCCATCAAGTTCACGCACGGCGGCCGCGTCACGCTGGAAATCGACTGTACCGCGGGGCTGGACGAGGTCGAGTTCCGCGTCTTCGACACCGGCATCGGCATCGCGGAGGAGGACCTCGACCGGATCTTCGGCGATTTCGTCACGCTCGATACCTCCTACCAGCGCACCAACAAGGGCACGGGGCTCGGGCTTGGCATCGCCCGCCGCCTGACCCGCGCCCTGGGCGGCGAGATCGGCGCGGAGAGCGAGCCCGGGGATGGCTCGATCTTCTGGGTCAGGCTGTCACTCACGCCCCCACGGGACGAAATCGACTCCGGCGAAGCCTCGGAAACGGAGGATGCTCCGCACCCGGCCGCCGGGCCAGCCATGAGCGCCTTGATCGTCGAGGACAACGCGATCAACCGGCTGATCCTGCGGCGGATGCTGGAAAAGGACGGCCATGCGGTGACCGAGGCTTTCGACGGAGCGGAAGGTGTGGCGAAAGCGGCGCGGAGGCGCTTCGACGTGATCTTCATGGATATTTCCATGCCGGGCATGGACGGTCTGGAGGCAACGCGGCACATCCGCGAGACCTGCCCGCTGAACGCGCAGACCCGCATCATCGCCACCACGGCGCACGCCCTCCCCGAGGAACAGGAGGCCTTCCTCGCGGCGGGCATGTGCGGGGTGTTGCTCAAGCCTCTGACCCGGCAGGCGCTGCGACAGGTGCTGGCGCAGAGTGGTGTGCCAGCCATGCCGGACAGTCCCCTGTCGCCGGCGCCCCTGGTCGATCCGGAGAACCTCGCCACCCTGAAGGACCTGCTGAACGAAGCGGAACAGGCCAAGCGGCTGCACCGATTCATCGACGAGATCGAGGGTTTTCTGGCCGCGCCGCACGGGCAGGAGGACCCCGCCACTCTCGCGATGGAGGCACATCGCCTCTCGGGCTCGGCCGGGCTGTTCGGCGCCCTGAGACTGGCCCGGGTTCTGCAGACGCTGGAAACCGGAGCCGCGGTGGCCGATGATGCCGGGAGGCAGGCGCTGTGCGAGGCGGTGCGCAGCTGTTGGCAGGACACCCGCCCGGTGCTCGAACGGGAAACCGCCGGGGACTCCTCTGCGCGCGACGCCGCGGAATAGTCTCAGCGCCGCCCCTCGACCTCCGGTGCGACCGGCGCGACGATCTCGCCCACGGAGAGCACCGGGCTGGCGTCGATGTCATCGGCGTCGAGCATGGCCGCGACCTTTTCGAGAATCGCCACGATCATCGCCTGCTCGTAATCCTCCAGCGCCTCGAACTGACGCACGTAGCGTTGTTGCAGGGCGTCCGGTGCACCGCCGAGCCGTGCGCGGCCCTCCTCGGTGATGTGCAGGTCGGTCTGTCGGCGGTCGACCTCGGACCGCCTGCGCTCCAGCACGCCCGCCTTTTCCAGTTTCTTGATCAATGCGGAAATCGTCGCCTGCGTCACACCCATGCGCGTGGCGATGGCGGTCGGCGTGGCAAAGCCGGTCTCCGCCACGATCTGGAGCACGCGCAGCTGCACGGCCGTCAGCCCCGCCTCGTGGGCGAGTTTGCGGCCGTAGAGTTCGGTTGCGCGCAGGATGCGGCGGATGGCGACAAGGCTTTCGTCAGTGCGGTCCACGATCAACTCCGGTTCGGGAAACCCCAGACTACTGCGGGACGTGGCCCGGCGACACCCGGACGAGGACGTTTTCTTCAACTGTACATTCATGACCGAATATACTTAGCATTACCAAGTAAAAACTTCAACGGCGCGAAGAATAATCCCCTGACGTTGTAACCTGCGCAACTTTCTTCCCCTATTTTTCATAGACTTAAACTAGACACGCGTTTGAGAACCGGTCGCGGCGGTTGAAGTCATAAGGCTAAGCAATATACTTAGCACAACGAAGCAATACCGAGAGGCCATCCGTGAGAGACCTGTCTGACACCGCGCCGAAAGGCACCCTGACCTTCCGCAAGCCCGTCCGCGAGGACGGGGCGGCGATCTGGTCGCTGATCGGCGACTGCAAGCCGCTGGACGAGAATTCCATGTACTGCAACCTGTTGCAGGCCGACCATTTCCGCGACACCTGTATCGTGGCGGAGATGGACGGCGAGATCGTCGGCTGGGTCTCCGGCTACCTGCTGCCGCATGATGCCGAGACGCTCTTTGTCTGGCAGGTTGCGGTGTCCGAGACCGCGCGCGGGCGCGGCGTCGGCGGGCGCATGCTCTCGGCGCTGTTCGAGCGCGTGGAAAAAGACGGCGTGCGCCGCATCCAGACCACGATCACCCGCGACAACGACGCCTCCTGGGCGTTGTTCACCGGGTTCGCCGATCGTCAGGACGCGCTCATCAGCGACGAGGCGCATTTCACCCGCGACACGCATTTCGACGGCAACCATGACACCGAGCACATGGTGACCATCGACATGCCCGCCGCCCTGCGCCGCGTCGCCTGATCCCCTCTCCCTCTCCAATTCGGGCTGTGCCGCACTCCGGCGCGCCCCTCTCTCTTGTGAAGCGAGGTTTCCAAATGACCAACGACATCTACACCCGCCGCGAAAGCGAAGCGCGCAGCTACTGCCGCAGCTTTCCAACCACCTTCACCCGCGCCAAGGGTTCCGAACTTTGGGACGCGGAGGGCAACCGCTACATCGACTTCCTCGCCGGCTGTTCGTCCCTGAACTATGGCCACAATGACGACGACATGCAGGCGGCGCTGATCGACCACATCCAGTCGGACGGCATCACCCATGCGCTCGACATGCATACCGAAGCCAAGACCGCCTTCCTGACCGCCTTCGAGGAGATCATCCTCAAGCCGCGCAACATGCAGCACAAGGTCATGATGACCGGCCCGACCGGCACCAACGCCGTCGAGGCCGCCATCAAGCTGGCCCGCAAGGTCACCGGCCGCCAGAACGTCATCAGCTTCACCAACGGCTTCCACGGGATGACCCTCGGGGCGCTGTCGCTGACCGGCAATGAAGGCAAGCGCGGCGGGGCCGGTACGGCGCTCGGCGATGTCACGCACCTGCCCTTCGAAGGCTCGCTGGGCGACGTCGACACGCTGGAGGTCATCGAGCAGATGCTGGACAACCCGTCCAGCGGCATCGACGCCCCCGCCGCCTTCATCTTCGAGCCGATCCAGGGCGAAGGCGGCCTCAACGCCGCGTCCGACGCCTGGATGCAGGGCATCGAACGGCTTGCCCGCAAGCATGGTGCACTGCTGATCGCCGACGACATCCAGGCGGGCTGCGGCCGCGCGGGCACCTTCTTCAGCTTCGAGAAATCCGGCATCTCGCCGGACATGATCCCGCTGGCGAAATCCTTCTCGGGCATGGGCCTGCCCTTCGCAGCGCTGCTCTTGAAGCCGGAACTCGACATCTGGAAGCCCGCGGAGCACAACGGCACGTTCCGTGGCAACACCCACGCCTTCGTCACTGCCCGCGTGGCGCTGGAGAAGTTCTGGAAGACTGATGCCTTCGAAAAGGAGCTTGCCGAGCGGGCCGAACAACTGACCGCCGGGCTGCAGGCTGTCGCGGACCAGATCCCCGGTGCCACCCTCAAGGGGCGTGGCCTGATGCAGGGTGTCGACGTGGGCAGCGGCACGCTTGCCTCCGACATCTGTGCACGTTGCTTCGAGAAGGGCCTCGTGATCGAGACATCCGGCGCCCATGACGAGGTGGTCAAGGTGCTCGCGCCGCTGACAACATCCGAAGAACTTCTGCGCGAAGGTCTCGTGACCCTCCTTGCCGCCACCGAGGAAGCCACGCATCAGACAACCCTTATGGCAGCGGAGTAACAGACAATGATTGTACGCGATTTCAATGACATCGTCGCCTCCGAGAAAAGCCGTGTCGTCTCCGATGCCAAATGGACCTCCGTCCGCATGCTGCTGGCGGACGACGGAATGGGCTTTTCCTTTCACATCACCTTTCTCGAGGCCGGCTCGGAGCACACCTTCGAGTACAAGAACCACTTCGAGAGCGTCTATTGCATGCAGGGCTCGGGTTCGATCACCGATCTCGCCACCGGCGAGACCCACGCCATCAAGCCCGGCGTCATGTATGCCCTCGACAAGCACGACCGCCACGTCCTGCGGGCCGACGAAGAGCTGGTCATGGCCTGCTGCTTCAACCCGCCGGTGACCGGCAAGGAAGTGCACCGGGAGGACGGCAGCTACGCCGCGCCCGAAGACCTCGAAGACGCCTGACTTGCGCGGGGGCCCGCGTGGCCCCCGCTCTCCCACGAGCCCCAAAAGGACTCCTGCCATGAATTTCCAGAGCCACACCGTTGAAAAGATCGGCGGCACGACGATGAGCCGCCTGAACGAGCTGCTCGAGCCGCTGTTCCGCGTCTCCAAGCCGGATTACAACCGCATCTTCGTCGTCTCCGCCTTTGGCGGCATCACCGACCTGCTGCTCGAACACAAGAAATCCGGAAAACCCGGGGTCTACGGCCACTTTGCCGACGAAACCGAGGGCCACAGCTGGCACGACGCGCTGTCCAAGGCAGAGAACGCCATGCGGGCCGCCCAGGAGGCGGTGCTCGATCATCCCGGCGACCGCAGCGATGCCCGCGATTTCCTGCGCGAGCGGATGGAGGGCGCGCGCTCCTGCCTTATCGACCTGCAGCGGCTGTGTTCCTACGGGCATTTCCGCCTCTCGCAGCACATGAGCCTGACCCGCGAACTGCTCTCCGGGCTGGGCGAGGCGCATTCCGCCTTCGTCACCGTCCTGCGACTGCGCCGCGCCGGTGTGAACGCGCGGTTCGTCGACCTGTCCGGCTGGCGCGACGACCGGGAGATGTCGCTTGACGAGCGTATCGCGGACGGCCTTGCCGACGTGGACCTTGCAGGCGAGATGCCCATCGTCACAGGCTATGCGCAATGCGCCGAGGGCCTGATGAACCGCTTCGACCGCGGCTACTCCGAGGTGACCTTCAGCCAGATCGCCGCCCTGACGAAGGCCCGCGAGGCGATCATCCACAAGGAATTCCACCTCTCCTCCGCCGATCCGAAACTGGTTGGTGCGGAGAATGTGCGCAAGCTGGGGCACACGAACTACGACGTGGCGGACCAGCTGGCGAACATGGGCATGGAAGCCATCCACCCGACCGCCGCCAAGGCGCTGCGCCAGGCGGAGGTGCCGCTGCGCGTGACCAACGCCTTCGAACCGGAAGACCCCGGCACGCTGATCGACGAGGCCGAGGCCGAGAAGGGCGTGGCGGAGATGGTCACCGGGCTGGAGGTCTATGCGCTGGAGTTGTTCGAACAGGACATGGTCGGCGTCAAGGGCTACGATGCGACGACGCTGGACCTCCTGCACCGCTTCGACATCCGCATCGTTTCGAAGACGTCGAATGCCAACACGATCACGCATTACCTCGACGCGCCGCTGTCGCGCATCCGGGAGCTGGTTTCGGAACTGAACAGCGTCTATCCGAATGCCGACGCCCACATCCGCAGCTGCGCCATCGCCTCGGTCATCGGCCGCGACCTGCGCGGGCTGCATGTTCTCGAACGCGGTCTCGGGGCGTTGCGCGAGGCGGGGGTGGACGTGATCAGCGCCCACCAGACGACGCGTACCGTCGACGCGCAGTTCGTCATCCCGCGCGAAGCCTTCGACATCAGCGTGCAGACCTTGCACGGGACCTTCATGGGCAAGGCGGACGTGGCGCTGAAATCCGCAGCGTAACGCGGGACAGGAGATTTCGGATTGCTGCGCAATCCGACCGGCGGGGGGG